>NZ_JBSFWT010000011.1:0-123501 GCF_053594975.1 Streptomyces sp. NPDC002537 | reverse complement strand
CATCGCCCTGCGGAGCGCCTGCCCACAACCCGGGTGGAGTGGGCGAATTCAGCCCGTCCGGCGTTTGAGGACGCTCCCCCAGACTTCGTCCGGGGGGACCCCCAGCAGGCCGCTGGGGGCCCGGGGGTCTCCCCCGGTTTCGGGAAGGGGCGGGGCTGGGGAAAGAAACCCCGCCGCACCCCATTGACGTCGCGTTGACATGACCCTTAACGTCCCGTTCATGGTTAGGAAAGTTTCCTAACAGTGCCCGAACGGGAAGAGCGCACCCATGGCCCCCGGAACCCCCCGCGTACTGCGCGCCATGAACGACCGCGCCGCCCTCGACCTGCTCATCGCCCACGGCCCCCTCACCCGCACCCGCCTCGGCGAGCTCACCGGCCTCTCCAAGCCCACCGCTTCCCAGTTGCTGAGCCGTCTGGAGGCGGCGGGCCTGGTCCGTCCGACCGGGAACGTCACCGGCCGCCCCGGCCCCAGCGCCCGGCTGTACGAGGTGAACCCGGGCATCGCCCATGTCGCGGCCCTCGCCGTCGGCCCCGAGGGGATCACCGCGGCCGTCGCGGACATCACCGGGCAGGTCGTCGGCGAGCACCGCGTCGAGGCGGAGGCGACAGCCGGACCGGTCCGCGACCGGACCGCCGAGCTGGTCGCCGAGGCCGTCGACGGCGCGCTCGCCGCGGCGGGCCTCGGGCGCGACGCCCTGCACCGCACGGTCATCGGCACACCCGGCGCCCTCGACCCGCGCACCGGCACCCTGCGCTACGCGCCGCACCTGCCCGGCTGGCAGTCCCGCGCCCTCCGCGACGAGCTCGCCGGTCTCCTCGGCACGCCCGTGGTCATCGAGAACGACGTCAACCTCGCCGCCGTCGCCGAACAGCACGACGGCACCGCCCAGGACTTCGACGACTTCGTGCTCGTCTGGGCCGACGAGGGCGTCGGCGCCGCCATCGTGCTCGGCGGCACCCTGCTGCGCGGCGCCACCGGCGGCGCGGGCGAGATCGGCTACATGCCGCTGCCCGGCGCACCGCTCGCGCGCGGCGGCGAGGACGCCACCGCGGGCCCGGACGGCGGCGGGGGCTTCCAGATGCTCGTGGCCTCCCCCGCCGTGCTCGCCCTCGCCGCCGCCCACGGCCTCGACGCCCGTACGGCACCGGAGGCGCTCGCCCTCGCGGCCGCCGTCCCGGGGGCGGGCGACGACGTGCTCGCCGAGCTCGGACGGCGGCTAGCGGTCGGGCTCGCGGCCGTCGTCGCCGTGGTCGACCCGGAGCTGGTGGTGCTCTCCGGCGCCGTCTGCCAGGCGGGCGGCGAACGGCTGCGCGCGATGGTCGAGGCCGAACTCACCGGGCTGTCCCTGCCCCGCCCGCTGCTCCGGCTGAGCGCCGTCGAGGGCTCGCCGATCCTGACCGGGGCGCTCCGCACCGCGCTCGCCGAAGCCCGCAACACCGTGTTCGACACCGCCTGACCCACCGTCCGACCCTCTGCCGACAAGGAGTCCCGCCATGCCGCGCACGCGACGCCGCCGCGCACCGGCCCTCCTCCTCCCGCTGCTGGCCGTCCTGGGGCTGCTCGCGGCGGGCTGCGCCAGTCCCGGCAGGGGGAGCGCCGACGACGACCCGGCGGCGCCCGTGACCCTGCGGTTCTGGCACGGCTGGTCGGAGCAGAACGAGGTCAAGGCCATCGACGAGTCGATCGCCCGGTTCGAGAGGCTGCACCCCAACATCCGGGTGAAGGCGACCGGGAACGTCACCGACGCCACCGTGAACCAGGCGCTGCGCGCGGGCGGCGGCGACGCCCCCGACGTGGTGTCGTCCTTCACCACCGACAATGTGGGGCAGTACTGCTCCTCCGGGATGTGGGCCGATCTCGACCCGTTCCTGACGAAGTCGGGCCTCGACAAGACGGCGGTCTTCCCGAAGACCCTGCTCGCGTACACCTCCTACCGGGGCACGCAGTGCGCCCTCCCCCTGCTCGCGGACGCCTACGGCCTCTACTACAACAAGGACGCCTTCGAGGAGGCGGGCATCACCCGGCCGCCGCGTACGAT
The DNA here is from genome assembly GCF_053594975.1 of Streptomyces sp. NPDC002537. Classification (NCBI taxonomy): domain Bacteria; kingdom Bacillati; phylum Actinomycetota; class Actinomycetes; order Kitasatosporales; family Streptomycetaceae; genus Streptomyces; species Streptomyces sp. NPDC002537. The sequence goes on along the minus strand of NZ_JBSFWT010000011.1, from coordinate 121,460 downwards.
GTCCGAACTCCGTGAGGACGCGGTGAAACTCACCGAGCGGACCTCCGGCGGCTCGTACAAGCGGCTGGGATTCATGCCCGACTTCCGGCTCTACCAGAACAGTCCCGACCGGCTCTTCGCCCAATGGGACCCGCGGTACTTCGACGGCGAGGGAAAGGCACGGCTCGCCGAGGGCACCGCGGCCGGGGAATTCTTCACCACCCAGCGGGAACTGCTCGACGCGCAGGGCGGCTACACCCGGCTGGAGACCTTCCGCACCACCTTCGGTGACGAGATGTCCTCGCAGAACGCCTTCCTCACCGGAAAGCTGGCCATGCACATGGACGGCGAATGGCGCGGGCTGATGCTGGACGCCGCGAAACCGTCCTTCCGCTGGGGCACCGCCCCGATGCCGGTGCCCGACGACCGGCCCGAGACATACGGCCGCGGCTATCTCACCGGCACCGTCGCGGGCATCGCCCACAGCAGCAGACACCAGAACGCGGCGTGGGAACTGCTGAAATTCCTGACCACCGACACCGGCCAGGTGGTCGCCCTCGCCAACGCGATCCACAACGTCCCGTCCACCAAGGCCGCGCTCGCCTCGCCGGAACTCGACCGCGACCCCGCCTTCCGCACCTTCCTCGACATCGCGGCGAATCCGCACAGCGTCGGCATGCCCCCGTCCGTCAACGGCGGGCAGTACATCGTGGCGCTCAAGGACTTCGCCTACAACGTGGAGGCGGGCAGGGTCCACGACCTGGCCAAGGGCCTGCGCGCGCTGGACCGGCAGATAGACGACGACAACCTCCAGTCCCGAGACTGACGGAGCCCGCCATGGCGATACCCCTAGCACCGGAACTGCGCCGCAGACACGCGCGCGAGCGGCTGCGTACGCTCGGTTTCCTCTCCCCCTGGCTGGTCGGTTTCAGCGTCTTCTTCGGCTATCCGCTGCTCGCCACCGTCTATTTCTCCTTCATGCACTACAACCAGATCCAGGACCCGACCTTCGTCGGCCTGCGGAACTGGCGCTATGTGCTGGAGCAGATGCCGCTGTTCGGCCCGGCCCTGTGGAACACCCTCTGGCTCGTGGTCGTGATGGTCGCCCTCCGCGTCGCCTTCGGACTCGGCATCGGCCTGCTCGTCACCCGGATCAAGTCGGGGGCCGGCTTCTTCCGCACGGCCTTCTACCTGCCGTACCTGGCCCCGCCGGTGGCCGCCACGGTGGCGTTCGTCTTCCTCCTCAACCCCGGTACGGGGCCGGTCAACAAGGCCCTCTCGGCGGTCGGCGTCGCCGCCCCCAACTGGTTCAACGACCCTGCGTGGGCCAAGCCCTCGCTGGTGCTGCTCTCCCTGTGGGGCATCGGCGACCTGATGGTCATCTTCATGGCCGCGCTGCTGGACGTGCCCAAGGAGCAGTACGAGGCCGCCGAGCTGGACGGCGCGGGCCCGTTCGCGAAATTCCGCTATGTCACCTGGCCGTCGATCACCCCGATCGTGATGTTCGCCGTGGTGACGGGCGTCGTGCAGACCATGCAGTACTACACCCAGGCGCTGGTCGCCGGGAAACTCGCGTCCGGGGTCAGCGTCGGACCGGGCAGCGTCATCCAGCCCGGCTATCCCGACCACTCCACGCTCACCGTCCCGCAGCTCGTCTATTCGCTGGGATTCCAGAACTTCAACACCGGCGCCGCGTGCGTGCTCTCGCTCGTGCTCTTCGCCATCGCCATGGCCGTGACCTCGCTGCTGATGCGCAAGCGGGCCGGCCTGCTGACGGCAGAGGACTGAGCTCCGATGGCCGTCACCGCAGCCGGGATTCCGGCCCGCCGCCGGGCCCTGCACTGGATAGCCGTGCACACGACCGCCGTCGCCGCCGCGCTGTTCTTCGTCCTGCCGTTCGTCTTCGTCTTCCTGACCTCGGTCATGAGCGACGCACAGGCGATGAGCGGCGAACTGTGGCCGCACGAGTGGAACTGGTCGAACTACACCACCGTGTTCCGCACCCCGGGTTTCCTCGACTGGTGGCGGAATTCCCTGCTGTACGCGGGACTCGGCACCCTCTTCACCGTGTGCTCGTCGGTCCCGGTCGCCTACGCGCTCGCCAGATTCCGGTTCCGCGGCCGCCGCACGGCGCTGATCCTGGTCATCTCCACCATGATGCTGCCGCCCCAGGTCGTCGTCATCCCGATGTATCTGGTGTGGGCCCAGCAGCTGCACCTCTCGGGTTCGCTGTGGCCGCTGATCGTTCCGATGGCCTTCGGCGACGCCTACTCGATCTTCCTGCTGCGGCAGTTCCTGCTGACGATCCCGACGGAATACCTGGAGTCGGCGAAGGTCGACGGCTGCGGCGAGCTGCGTACACTGCTGCGCATCGTGGTGCCGATGGCGAAGCCGGGCATCGCGGCGGTCGCGCTCTTCCAGTTCTTCTTCTGCTGGAACGACTACTTCGGCCCGCAGATCTACGCGGCGCAGAACCCGGGCGCCTGGACACTCAGTTACGGTCTGGAGTCCTTCAAGAGCGCGCACGGAGTCAACTGGAACCTCACCATGGCGGCGACGCTGCTGGTCATGGCACCGGTCATCGTCGTGTTCTTCCTCGCACAGAAAGCCTTCGTCGAAGGCGTCACCCTCACCGGAGTAAAAGGCTGATCCCCATGTTGAATCCCATGTCGAATCCCATGGAGCGCACATGAAGCTCGCCGTGGTCGGCGGCGGCTCGACCTACACCCCCGAACTGATCGACGGCTTCGCCCGGTTGCGCGACGTGCTGCCGCTGACCGAGCTGGTCCTGATCGACCCCGCCGCGGACCGGCTGGAGCTGGTCGGCGGGCTGGCACGGCGGATCTTCGCCCGGCAGGGGCACCCCGGCCGGATCTCCTGGACCGCGGACCTGGACGCGGGCGTGGACGGCGCCGACGCCGTCCTCCTCCAGCTCCGCGTGGGCGGGCAGGCGGCCCGCGACGAGGACGAGACCTGGCCCCTGGACTGCGGCTGCGTCGGCCAGGAGACCACGGGCGCGGGCGGGCTCGCCAAGGCGCTGCGCACGGTCCCGGTGGTGCTGGACATCGCGGAGCGCGTACGGCGCCGCAACCCGGACGCGTGGATCGTGGACTTCACCAACCCGGTGGGGATCGTGACCCGCGCGCTGCTGACCGCCGGCCACCGCGCGGTCGGCCTCTGCAACGTGGCCATCGGCTTCCAGCGGAAGTTCGCCGCGCACCTGGGGGTCGCGCCGGAGGCCGTCGCCCTGGAGCACGTGGGCCTCAACCACCTCACATGGGAACGGTCGGTGACCGTCGGCGGCCGGAACGTCCTGCCGGAGCTGCTCGCCGAGCACGGCGGGGCCATCGCCGCGGACCTGCGCATGCCCCGCGGCCTGCTGGACCGCCTGGGCGTCGTCCCCTCGTACTACCTGCGCTACTTCTACCAGCACGACGAGGTCGTCCGGGAGCTCCTGGGCAAGCCCTCGCGGGCCGCCGAAGTGGCCGAGATGGAGCGGAAGCTGCTGGCGCTGTACGGCGACCCGGCGCTGGACGAGAAGCCGGAGCTGCTGGGCAAGCGGGGCGGCGCGTTCTACTCGGAGGCCGCGGTCACGCTGACGTCCTCCCTGCTGCGCGACACCGGCGACGTCCAGGTCGTCAACGCGTTCAACAACGGCACCCTGCCGTTCCTCCCGGACGACGCGGTCGTCGAGGTCCCGGCGGCGGTGGACGCGCGGGGCGCGCACCCCTTGCCCGTACGCCCCCTTGAGCCACTGTTCGCCGGGCTGGTCGCGGGCGTCACCGCGTACGAGCAACTGGCGCTGGAGGCGGCCCTCAAGGGCGGCCGGAACCGGGTGTTCGACGCGCTGCTGGCGCATCCGCTGATCGGTCAGATCGCCTACGCGGACCGGCTGGCCGACGAGCTGATCGCGCACAACCGGGAGCACCTCGCGTGGGCCTGAGCGACATCGCGTTCGCGATCGACGCGGGCAACAGCAAGACCGACGTGGCCTTGGTGGACCTCCACGGGAAGGTGCTCGGGGAGGCACGCGGCGGCGGTTTCCAGCCGCAGCGGGCGGGGACCGGGCGGGCCGTCGCGGGCCTGGCGCCGCTGCTCGCCGAGGCGGCGGCGCGGGCCGGGCTGACCGGGCGGATCAAGGTGGGCCACGTCCAGGCGTGCCTGGCCAACGCCGATCTGCCGGTGGAGGAGGAACGGCTCACCGCGGAGATCGCCGCCCGCGGCTGGGGGCACTCGGTCACGGTCGCCAACGACACCTTCGCCCTGCTGCGGGCGGGCCTGCCCGACGAGGGGGAGCCGACGGGCGTGGCCGTGGTCTGCGGCGCGGGCATCAACTGCTCGGGGCTGGCCCCGGGCGGGCGGACGGCCCGCTTCCCCGCGATCGGCCGGCTCTCCGGCGACTGGGGCGGCGGCGGGTACCTCGCGGACGAGGCTCTGTGGTGGGCGGCCCGCGCGGACGACGGGCGCGGCGAGCCGAGCGAACTGGCCCGCGCCCTGCCCGCGCACTTCGGGCTGCCGGACATGCCCGCCCTGATCGAGGCGCTGCACCTGGGTGCCCTGGACGCGGGGCGGCAGTACGAGATGACTCCGGTGCTGTTCGCGGTGGCCGCCGCCGGGGACGCGGTCGCGCGGGCGATCGTCCTGCGGCAGGCGGAGGAGGTCGTCACCATGGCGGTGGTGGCGCTGGAACGGCTGGATCTGCTCGGTACGGACGTTCCCGTGGTGCTGGGCGGCGGCGTGCTGGCGGCACGCCATCCGCTGCTGCACGAGCAGGTGGTGGCCCTGCTCTCCGAGCGCGCCCCCAAGGCGGTGCCGCTCGTCGTCACGGCACCCCCCGTCCTGGGCGCGGCCCTCCTGGCCCTCGACCGCGCGACGGCCCCCGTGGGGGCGTACGGACGACTGCGCGCGCACTACGCGTGACCCGGCCCCCGGCCTGGCCGGAGCGCGTGCCGGAGAGCCGGAGGGGCTTGCCCCTCTGGCTCGAACTCACACCTCTTCACGTCATGTTCACGTCGTGAGAGACGTCACCCCGGACGCCCCTGCTCCGCAAATATCGCCACCAAGATCATCCGTGGCCGGAAATCTTCCTGACACTGCGTCAATAAGGTCATTCGCCAGAAACTTCTCCCCTGGCGATTGTTGACCTTTCATGCACCTAATGTCCGTAAAGCGGCCAACCGTTTCCCGTCCTCCTGTTGATCATGCGAGCATCCGCCTCGCACGGATTGATCACGAAATACAACAAGCAACCGCCATCAAAAGGGATTTGCGGGTGCCTTCGTGACAACCCGACTCATGATCACCTTTTGAGGGGGGTACGACCCATGTCGTCCAATGTCACCCGACGCCTTGTGCTCAGGGGAACCGCCGTCGCCGTCGCCGGTGTCGCGCTGGCCGGGCCGGCCGCGATGGCCGCGACCCGCGGCGCCATGACGGGTATGGACCACTCCGGCATGGACCACTCCGGCCACGGTGTCCCGCAGCCGTTCGACGAGATGTACCAGGGCCGGCACATCGTCGGTAAGCCGGCCGAGCCCGGCAGCATGAGCGCCCACCACGGCGACAACTTCTCGGTCTTCATCGACGACAGGGAACTGCACATCATGCAGAACGGCGACGGCACCTGGATCAGCGTCGTGAACCACTACCTGCCGCTCGCCGACCCGCACGCGCTCGCCCGCGCCGCGGTCGAGAAGCTCCGGGGCGCCCAGCTCGTCCCGATCATGATGAACATGTCCCACTGATCCATCACTGCCGACCACCGAACCCGAACCGAAAGGACACGAATCCCCATGGCAGTGCGCAAGAACCAGGCGAGCCTCTCCGCCAGCGAGAAGCGGAACTTCGTCAACGCGGTGCTGGAGGTGAAGAAGCGCGGCGTCTACGACGGTTTCGTCCGTACGCACGAGGACTTCATCATGAGCGACCGCGACAACACCGACCGCGTCGGTCACCGCTCGCCGTCCTTCCTCCCGTGGCACCGCCGCTTCCTGATCCAGTTCGAGCAGGAGCTGCAGAAGGTGGACGCGTCGGTGACGCTCCCCTACTGGGACTGGACCGTCGACCGCTCGCCCACCGCCTCCATATGGGGCGACGACTTCCTGGGCGGCAACGGCCGCAGCCGCGACGCCCAGGTGATGACCGGCCCGTTCGCCTACTCCACGGGCAAGTGGAACATCAACCTCAGCGACGACGACCGTCCGTACCTCCAGCGTGAGTTCGGCGCCGACAACGCCCAGCTGCCCACGCGCGCGCAGGTGGACGCCGTGCTCGCCATGACCACCTACGACACGGCGCCCTTCAACGCCCAGTCGGAGGGCGGCTTCCGCAACAACCTGGAGGGCTGGCGCGGCCAGGGCCGCATCCACAACAGCGTGCACGTGTGGATCGGCGGCCAGATGGCCACCGGCTACTCCCCCAACGAGCCGGCGTTCTGGCTGCACCACTGCTTCATCGACAAGCTGTGGGCCGACTGGCAGCGCATGCACCCCACTTCGGGTTACCTGCCCGCCACCCCCACCCCGCAGGTGGTCTCGCTCAACCAGACCATGCGCCCCTGGAACAACGTGACCCCGGCCGACATGCTCGACCACACGAAGTTCTACACGTACGACCGCTGACGGTCGCTCGGCGGGCCCGGGAACCGAACGGGCCCGCCGCACGTGGTGGGGTACAGAGGCCGACGCAGGCCCCGGTGAAGATCCCGATCCCGACAAGATCGGGGCGGCACCGGTGTGTTTGTCAGTCCCTGCGGCCATACTGACTGGCCGGGCACCTGTCCTCCCACCGCACCGGACGACGGGCCGCCCTCAGCGACCGAGGGGGAGGTCTCGTGTCACATCCGCAGGCGGCCGGAGTCGCCGCGCCGGCACCACCCGTACCCATGGCCACGCCGCCTGCCGCGCCCGCGCCGCCGCCCGCGCGGACCGCCGCCTGGCGCGAGGCCCTCGACCGGCTGCGCGCCTCGGCGACGACCGAGCCGGGCCGGCTGCGCATCATCGGGGCCGTGCTGGCCGCCCTGTTGGTGGCGTTCGGGGCGGTCACCACCTGGCAGGTCGCCGCACGGGCCGCGGCCGCCGACGCCGTCGTGCACCGCAGCCAGCCGCTGAGCGCCGACGCCGCCGACATCTACCGCTCCCTCGCCGACGCCGACACCACGGCCGCGAGCGGCTTCCTCGCGGGCGGCCAGGAGCCCCCCAAGGTCCGGGAGCGCTACGACAACGACATCGCCGTCGCGTCCCGGTTGCTGGCGAAGGCCGCCGCCGACACCGACGGCACGGACGCCGCCCGAAGCCGCATAGCGGAGCTCAACGCGAGACTCCCGCAGTACACCGGCCTGGTGGAGGCCGCCCGCGCCGACAACCGCCAGGGGCTCCCCCTCGGCGGCGCCTATCTGCGCTACGCGGGCGACCGGATGCGCAAGGACCTGCTGCCCGCCGCCGACGAGCTGTACAAGGCGGAGACCGACCGCCTCGGCTCCGACTACGGCGACGCGAAGTCCTGGCCGTGGGCCACCCTGGGCCTCGGCGTGCTGACCCTCGCCGCCCTCGGCCGGGCGCAGCGGCGCACCTTCCTCCGCACCAACCGGGTCCTCAACCGCGGCCTGCTGGCCGCGACCGGCGCCACCACGGTGGTGCTGCTCTGGCTGGCCGTCGGCCACGGAGTGGCCCGCTCCGGCCTGGACACCTCCTACACCCACGGAGCGCACTCCCTCCAGGTCCTCAACGAGGCCCGCATCGGCTCCCTCCAGGCCCGCGGCGACGAGAACCTCACGCTGGTGGCGCGCGGCGCCGTCCTCACCCCGGACAACAAGGACGCCTACGAGGCGAGCTTCCGCAGAGGGATGGGCGAACTCATCGGCGACGGCCGGGGGGACCCGGCGCCGGGCAGCGTCCTGGAACGCGCCCGCGCCCTCGCCGACGACACCGCGGGCCGCGCCCCCCTGGACGCGGCGGTCAAGGACGTGCGGGAGTGGCAGCAGCGGCACGACGCGGCCCGCGCCGCCGACGACGGCGGTAACTACGCCGAGGCCCTGCTCCGGGTGAACGGCGAGAACGGCACCGGCAAGTCCTTCGACCGGGTCGACGAGGAACTGCGGCAGGCGCTGGTCCACGAGCAGAACGAGTTCCGGCAGGCGGCCGACGACGGGCGCGGGGCGCTGTCCGGGCTGGCGGCGGGCGCCGCCGTGCTGGCGGTGCTGGGGGCGGCGGGCGCCGTACTGGGCATCGGGCGCAGACTGTCGGAGTACCGGTGACGGGGGGAAGCGGGGAGATGAGCGCACGGAGGAAACCGTTCACGGCGCTGGCGTCCGCGCTCGTGTGCGCGCTGGCGGCCACGGCCGCGGTGCTGCTGCCCGGCCACGGACAACCGCGGCCCGCGGAGCGGCCGGTGGCGGCCGCCCGGCCGGCGCAGGAGGCAACCACGGCCACGTGCACCGACCCGGAGGCGAGCCTGCGGCCGAACGGCGGGCTGGACGGCCCGGCCGTGCAGCGGATCAAGTCCAACGGCAAGCTGCGCGCGGGCGTCGACCAGAACAGCTACCGCTGGGGCTACCGCGACCCCGCCACCGGTGATCTGGAAGGCTTCGACATCGACCTGGTGCACGCCATCGCCAAGGACATCCTGGGCGACCCCGACAAGGTCATCTTCCTGACGATCCCCACCAACCAGCGCATCCCCGCCCTGCGCTCGGGCAAGGTGGACATCATCGCGCGCGCCATGACCATCAACTGCGACCGGATCGGACAAGTCGCCTTCTCCACGGCGTACTTCCAGGCCGGCCAGCAGGTGCTGGTCCCCAAGGGATCGTCGGTCAAGGGCTTCGACGACACGCTGAAGGGGAAGCGGGTCTGCACGGCGGAAGGATCCACGGCGGAGGCGGTGGTGCGGAAGGCGCCGCACGGTTCGACCCTGCTGACCGTCCCCAACCAGCTCGACTGCCTCGTGCGGCTCCAGCTCGGACAGGTGGACGCGGTGGTCAACGACAACGCCCTGGCGGCCGGGCAGGCGGCTCAGGACCCGTGGGTGGAGCTGGTCGGAAAGCCGTTCACCACCGAACCGTACGGCGTGGCGATGAACCTCGGCGACACGGACCTGGTACGCCGGGTCAACAAGGTGCTGGAGGACTACCGCAGCGGCGGCGCCAACAGTCCGTGGATGCAGGCGTACCACCACTGGCTCGCCTCCGACCTCAAGGGGATCGACGCTCCGCCGGTGCCGAAGTACAAGGACTGACGGCGGAGCGGCGCGAGGATACGAGCACCACCGTTACGGACACGTCGGCGGCAGGGCCGCGGACAGGAGAGGGGATCGATGGCGGTCGCGGGGCCCACCGGGCCTGCCTTGACCCGCGAGGAGGTGGACCGTGCGCTGGCGAGGCTCGGCGCCGAGCACGAGGCCGTCGAGACCTCGCTGCTCGCCCTCCAGGACCACGCCGGGCGCCGCCTCCTGGAGGGGGCGGAGCTCACCGGCGCCACCAAGAGCCGGTGGGCGGCCGCCGAACAGCTCATCGGCCGGCTGTGGCTGTGCTTCGACGCCTACACCGCGGCCCTGGCGGCCGCCCGCGAGGTGCGGGCCCGGCGCCGCTGGCCCGGCCAGGCGGAGCTGTCCGAACTCACCGAGCTGCTGCGCGGCTCCGGGGTCACCCTGCCCGGCGACGCCACCCTGGCCTTCGCCTCCATGGGCACCGCCGCCCGCCTCAGCGAGCAACTGAGCCTCCAGGAGCTCCTGGAGCGGATGAACGGCTGGTACGCCCAGGCGCTCGACGTGGTCGTCGCCGCCGACACCGTGTGGTCCGCGCTGCCCGCCCGGATCGACCTGCTGGCCGCCGAGCTGCGCCGCGTCCGCGCCCTGGCCCACTCGGTGGGCGTGCGGCCCGGCGAGCACCCCTCCGGCGACGACCTGGAGCAGATCGCCCACGAGCTGACGGTGCTGCGGTCCGAGGTGGTGACGGACCCGCTGGCCTTCTGGACGAGCGCCCCGCCCAGCTCCGCGCCCGGCGGCGGCCGTCCCGACACCGGCCGCTACGACCGCGCCGCCCGCGCCCTGGAGGACGTCCGGCGCGAGGTCGAGGCCGTGCTGGACGTCCGGCAGGACGCCGAGCAGCGGCTGTCGCGGGTGCGGGACGTCCTCTCGCGCGCGGACCGCACGCTGACCGAGGCCCGGCAGGCCCGCGCCGAGGTCCTGTCCAAGATCGCCGCGTTCGAGGTGCCCGCCGTGTCCGGCCCGCCGACCGCGCTGTACGAGCAGCTGTCCGCGGCGTCCGACCACCGCAGACACGCGCGCTGGCACCGGCTGTCGCCCCTGCTGGACGGCCTGGAGCAGCGCGCCGAGGACGAGTTGCTGCGGGCCCGCGAATCGCTGACGGCGGTGACCGCCCCGCTGGCCGTGCGCGCCGAACTGCGCGGCAGGCTGGACGCGTACCGGGCGAAGGCCGCCCGGCACGGCCTGGCGGAGGACGCCTTCCTCATCGAGCGGCACGACGCGGCGCGGCGCATGCTGTGGAGCGCACCCTGTGATCTGGTGGCCGCCGAAATGGCGGTGCTGCGCTATCAACAGGCGCTGGCCGACGCGCTGGCGTCACCGACGACCGGGGCTTCGGCGCCCGTCGACCGTAGGGGGAAATCATGAACGGAGCCTGCCAGCGGCCGGGCTGCGCCGGGGCCTATGAGGACGTGGGCGGCGGCGAGCTGTACTGCGACACGTGCGGGCTGGCGCCGGTGGTGTCGCCGAGCGGGATGCTGGCCTCGTCGGCCACCGGCATGACGGGCGGCGGGCACGGCTCGGCGCGGGGCGCGGCGGCGGGGTCGTCCTCGGGGCCCGCTTCGGGGTCGTCGTCGAGATCGTCGTCGAAGTCGTCGGGGACATCCGCTTCGTCGGGGTCCTCGTCGTCGCGCCGCTCGGTGTCGGGGCGGCTCTCGCGTTCCCTGTCGGGTGGTTCGGGGAGCGGCGCGGGCTCGGGCGGCCGGTCGGTGTCGGTGCGCAGTTCGCGTTCCTCGACGGCCGCCGCGTCGGGGCGGGGCAAGCTGGGCGCCGGTCTGGTCAGCGTGCCGGAGGTGCCGCGCCCGGACCCGCGGGCGGCGGTGCTGGAGAACCCGGAGGTGCCCGAGCGCAAGCGGTTCTGCAGCAAGAGCGACTGCGGTGCCCCGGTGGGGCGTTCGCGCGGTGACCGACCGGGGCGCACGGAGGGCTTCTGCACCAAGTGCGGGCACCCGTACTCCTTCGTCCCGAAGCTGCGGGCGGGCGACGTGGTGCACGGGCAGTACGAGGTCGCGGGCTGTCTCGCGCACGGCGGGCTGGGCTGGATCTATCTGGCGGTGGACCGCGCGGTGGCGGACCGCTGGGTGGTCCTCAAGGGCCTGCTCGACACGGGCGACGAGGACGCGCTGGCGGTGGCCGTCTCGGAGCGGCGCTTCCTCGCGGAGATCGAGCACGCCAACATCGTCCGCATCTACAACTTCGTCGAACACCTCGACCAGCGGACCGGCAGCCTCGACGGCTACATCGTCATGGAGTACGTGGGCGGCAAGTCCCTCAAGGAGATCGCCAACGAGCGGCGGCTGCCGGACGGGCGGCGCGATCCGCTGCCGGTCGAGCAGGCGTGCGCGTACGGCATCGAAGCGCTGGAGGCGCTGGGCCACCTGCACAGCAGGAACCTGCTGTACTGCGACTTCAAGGTCGACAACGCGATACAGCAGCAGGACCAGTTGAAGCTGATCGACATGGGCGCCGTCCGGCGCGTGGACGACCACGACAGCGCGATCTACGGCACGGTGGGCTACCAGGCACCGGAGGTCGCGGAGCGGGGCCCGTCCGTCGCCTCCGACCTGTACACGGTGGCGCGCACCCTGGCGGTGCTCACGTTCGACTTCCAGGGCTACACGAGCGTCTTCGCGGACAGCCTCCCGGACCCGGACAACATCGAGGTCTTCACCCGCTACGAGTCGTTCTACCGGCTGCTCGTCCGGGCGACCGACCCCGATCCGGGGCGGCGGTTCGCGTCGGCGCAGGAGATGGCGGACCAGCTGACGGGCGTGCTGCGGGAGGTGGTGGCGCTCCAGACGGGGCGGCCGCGGCCCGCGCTGTCGACGCTGTTCGGTCCGGAGCTGCGGGTGGTGGACTCGCAGTTGTTCGAGGAGACGGTGTGCGAGACGTCGGTGCTGGGCGCCCGGGTGACGGGCCGCACGGCGCTCACCGCCCGGATTCCCGCCCAGCCGTCCGCCCCCGGCGCGCTGCCCGGGGGCCCGGGTCCGGTCGTGGCCCCGCTGGACACCAAGGCCCTGGCCCTGGCCCTGCCGGTGCCGCTCGTCGACCCGGGGGACCCCAACGCCGGTTTCCTCGCGGGCCTGCTGGCCGCCGGGCCCGCCGAGCTGTTCGCGGCGCTCCAGGCCGCGCCCGCCGAGTCGCTGGAGCTGCGGCTGCGGCGCGTACGGGCCCAGTTGGAGCTCGGCGAGGCGGAGGTGGCGGCGAAGGCGATCGAGGCCCTGGAGGCGGCGCACCCCGAGGACTGGCGGATCGTCTGGTACCGCGGCCTGCACGCGCTGGCCTTCGGGGACAACGAGACGGCCGCGCTGTCCTTCGACGCCGTCTACGACGCGTTCCCCGGCGAGCCGGCGCCGAAGCTGGCGCTGGGGGTGTGCGCGGAGGTGCTGGGGCAGCTCGACAACGCCGCCGAGTACTACCGCCTGGTGTGGGCGACGGATCCGAGCTTCGTCAGCGCCGCGTTCGGGCTGGCCCGGGTGCGGCTCGCCGCCGGGGACCGCGCGGGCGGGGTGCGCGCCCTGGAGGCCATCCCGGAGGCGTCCATCCACTACACGGCGGCACGGGTCGCGGCGGTGCGGGCCCGGCTGCGCGGGCGCCGGCCCCAGGAGCCGCTGCTGGCCGACCTGTCGGCCGCCGCCGGGCAGGTGGAGCGGCTCGCGGACTTCGGGCTGGACGCGGTACGGCGCGAACGGCTCTGCACGGAGGTGCTCGGCACCGCGCTCGACTGGGTGCTGTCCGGCACCCCGGGCGCGGCGGCGGGCCCGGACCGCGTCACCGGGCTGCTCGGCAGCGGCCTGGACGAGCGCGGGCTGCGCTTCGGGCTGGAGCGCTCGTACCGTGTGCTCGCGCGCCTCGCCCAGCGTGGCGAGGAACGGATCGAACTGGTGGAGCGGGCCAACCGTTTCCGCCCCAGGACATGGGTGTGATCGATGTCGCAACTGCCGCGCCCCCCACAGCTGACGGCGTGCCCCTCCTGCCACGAGCCGCTGGAGCCGGCCGACAATTTCTGCGGCGGCTGCGGGGCCGACCTGTCGGCGCCGCCGGCCGGGCCGCCGGCCGACTGGCTCCTGGCGCCTGAGGGGCGTACGGCCGCGCGGGCCGCCGCCGGGCCGCCACCGGGCACCGACGCCTCCGCCGCGCCGGGCCCCGGGCCCGACCCCCGGGTGTCCCTGGGAGTGCCCGCGCAGGCGGCGCACGGGATCTCGGGGGTGCCGCCGGAGCCGGGCGCCGCGCACCCCGGCGCGGACGGCGCCGGCCGGACCTGCGGGTCCTGCCGATCCGGCATGATCGACAAGGACGGGTACTGCGAACACTGCGGGCATGCACAGCCGCGCGAACGGGATCACATGGAGCACCAGTTGCCAGGCGTCGCGGCGGTCAGCGACCGCGGACTGCGCCACCACCGGAACGAGGACGCGTACGCCGTGTCCACCGTGGCACTCGCGGACGGCGGCCCCGCCACCGTCGCCGTGGTCAGTGACGGCGTGTCGTCCGCGACCCGCCCCGACGAGGCGTCGGCGGCCGCCTGCGCGGCCGCGCGGGAGGCCCTCGTCGCCGCCCTGCCGGCGGGCGCGGACCCCCGGCAGGCCACCCATGACGCGATCATGCGGGCCGCCGATGCCGTCACCGCGCTCGCCACGCGCCCGGCCGATCCGCACCGCCACGAGAACGCCCCCGCCTGCACCATCGTCAGCGCGGTCATCACGGGCGACCTGCTGACCGTCGGCTGGATCGGCGACAGCCGCGCCTACTGGGTGCCGGAGGACCGCGGCACCCAGCCCGCGCGGCTCACCGAGGACGACTCGTGGGCCGCCCAGATGGTCGCGGCGGGCCTGCTGTCCGAGTCCGAGGCGTACGCGGACGAGCGCGCGCACGCGATCACCGGCTGGCTCGGCGCGGACGCGTACGAGATCGAGCCGCACACCGCGTCGTTCCACCCCGACCGGGAGGGCGTCGTCATCGTGTGCACCGACGGGCTGTGGAACTACGCCGAGTCCGCCGAGCACTTGGCCTCGGTCACCCCGCCCGACGCGCGGCAGCGGCCGCTGGAGTGCGCGCGGCGGCTGGTGGCCCACGCGCTCGACGGCGGCGGCCACGACAACGTAACGGTGGCGGTCCTCCCGTTCCCCCTTCCCCTCGAAGGGGCAGGATCGGCCTGACGCGCACGTGTTCACGGGGGGACGCACGCCGCGGCGCCGGAGCACGGTGCCGTGCGCCCGGCCACCCCCGCCCACTTGTTGCTTTTTGAGTTCCGAGGAGCGGATCAGATGGCCAACTTCTCCAAACCGAGCGTGCCGCGCTTCGCGGTCGAGGTGTACCAGAACGCGCACCTCCCCGAGGGCGGCCGTGAGGTCAACGCGATCGTGACGGTCACCGCCACCGGCGGCGGCACCACGGCGGAGACCCGCATCCCGGCCCAACTGCCGCCGACAGCGGGCGCGTCCACCCCGGACGCGGCCGTCGTCATCATGGTCGACTGCTCCGGCTCGATGGACTACCCGCCCACCAAGATGCGCAACGCCCGGGACGCCACCGCCGCCGCCATCGACACCCTGCGCGACGGCGTGGCGTTCGCCGTGGTCGCCGGGACGCACCAGGCGAAGGAGGCGTATCCCGGCAACGGCCGCCTCGCGGTGGCCGATCCCATGACCCGGCAGCAGGCCAAGGAGGCGCTGCGCAAGCTCGCCCCGGGCGGCGGCACCGCCATCGGCACCTGGCTGCGCCTGGCCGACCGGCTGCTGGCCGCGTCCGACACCGCGATACGGCACGGCATCCTGCTCACCGACGGCCGTAACGAGCACGAGGAGCCGGAGGCGCTGCGGGCCACGCTGGACGCGTGCGCGGGCCGGTTCACCTGTGACGCGCGGGGCGTGGGGACGGACTGGGAGGTCAAGGAGGTCACCGGGATCGCCTCGGCGCTGCTGGGCACCGCCGACATCGTGCCCGATCCGGCCGGGCTGGCCGCGGACTTCACGCGGATGATGGAGGCCGCGATGGGCAAGGAGGTCGCGGACGTCGCGCTGCGGCTGTGGACCCCGCAGGGCGCCGAGGTGCAGTTCGTCAAGCAGGTCGCGCCGTCGGTGGAGGAGCTGACCGGCCGGCGGGCCGAGGCGGGGCCGCGCACGGGCGACTACCCGACCGGTTCGTGGGGCGACGAGTCCCGCGACTACCACGTGTGCGTACGGGTGCCGAGCGCCGCGGTGGGCGAGGAGATGCTGGCCGCCCGCGTCTCCCTGGTGCTGCCCGCGCCGGACGGTTCCCCGCCGCAGGTGCTCTCGCAGGGGCTCGTCCGGGCGGTCTGGACGGACGACCTGGCGGCGTCGACGTCCATCAACCCCCAGGTCGCCCACTACACGGGCCAGGCCGAGCTGGCGCAGGTCATCCAACAGGGCCTGGACCTGCGGAAGTCGGGGGACGTCGACGGGGCGACGGCGAAGCTCGGCAGGGCGGTGCAGCTGGCCAGCCGGTCGGGCAACGAGGACACCGCGAAGCTCCTCGCGAAAGTGGTGGACGTCGTGGATGCCGCGACGGGTACTGTGCGGCTGAAGGCGAAGGTCACGGCCGAGGCTCAGATGACGCTCGAAACGCGCTCGACCAAGACCGTACGAGTGAAGAAGTAGCGCAGCAGCAGCGAGGAGCGGCGCGGGGGCGCGCGACGGCCGCGGGAGCGGCGGGGTGGCCCGGCGACGGCCGGTGCGCGCGCCGGTGAGACGATCCGGTGCGACGTCCGGTGATGCGACGTCCGGTGAAGAGACCGGCGACGAACGGCACACGAGGGGGAATCAACCGACATGCCGACCTGCCCGAACGGCCATCAGTCGGCGGCCGAGGACTGGTGCGAGGTGTGCGGCCACCGGATGTCGGCGGCCGCCCCCGCGGGTACCGTCCCTCCGCCGCCCCCGCCCTCCGTTCCGCCACCGGCCGGTCCGGCGGGCTACTACGGGGAGACGACCGTCCAGGCGGAGCTGTGCCCGCGGTGCCGTACGCCGCGCGAGGCGCAGGCGCCGTTCTGCGAGGAGTGCCGCTACAACTTCCTGACGCACAGCGGTCCGTCGTTCGGTCCGCCACCGCCGCAGGCGCAGGGCCTCCAGTCGGCGCCGCCCCCGCCGCCGCAGCACACTCAGCCGCCGCAGTCGTACGAGTACTACGGTTCGCGGCCGTCCCGGATCAACCGCCCGGCGGAGCCGCTCACTCCGGACAGTCAGGGCTTCGGTGACGACGGCGACTGGATGCTGCCGCCGCCGGGCCCGGCGCCCGCGACGCCGTTCCCGTACGAGGAGAACTCGGCGGACGGCGGGTCGCAGGGCGTGCCGATGCAGCCGGGGCCGCCCGCGCCGCCGACGGGCTGGATCGCCGTCGTCGCGCCCGACCGCGACTACTTCATGGCGATGATGAACCGCAGCGGCCCGGAGGCCGCCGGGCTCAACCTGCCCGCGTACTCCCCCGAGCTCCAGCTCCCGCTCGGCGGCCCGCAGGTGACCATCGGCCGCAGGCGGCACAGCACCGGGGAGTCCCCGGACATCGACCTGTCCCGCCCGCCGGAGGACCCGGGCGTCTCGCACCAGCACGCCATGCTGGTGCGGCAGCCGGACGGCAGTTGGGCGGTCGTCGACCAGGACTCCACCAACGGCACCACGATCAACGGCTCGGAGGAGCCGATCCAGCCGTATGTGCCGGTGCCGCTCCACGACGGCGACCGGGTGCACGTGGGCGCCTGGACCACGATCACGGTCCGCCGGGGCTGAGCTCCCAGCGCCAGGGTCCGTCCGGGGCGTCCAGCCAGGCCCACTGGCGGTCCCCGGCCACGGTCACGCCGTAGCGCTCCCGCGTCGGGTGGCCCTCGTCCTGCCACAGGGCGAGGGCGTCCACCGGTGCCGCCCGGCTCAGCGCCAGCAGGAATTGGAACTGGTCGTTCCGGAGCAGGCGCGGGGGCAGGCCGCCCCGGTCGGGCGGCGGCGGCCGCTCGGCCGCGCCCCGCAGCGGTACGAAGTAGGCGGCCGTCCGCAGGAACCGGCCCTCCGCGTGGCCGGCGTCCGTGACCCGCAGCGCGATGAGACCCGTGGCGAGCGGCGCGAGGACCAGCCCGCCCGGCCTGCTCTGCGCGATCCAGGCGGGCGGTACGGACGACAGCGCGCAGGTCGCCACGGTCCGGTCGAAGGGGGCGCGCGAGGGACAGCCGAGCGCCCCGTCGCCGGTGACGACCGTGGGGTGGAACCCGGCCGCGGCGAGGTGCGCGCGGGCGGCGTCGGCGATCTCCGGGTCGAGGTCGACGGTCGTCACGGCGCCGTCGCCGAGCCGGTGCGCGAGCAGGGCGGCGTTGTAGCCGGTGCCCGCGCCGATCTCCAGGACGGTGTGCCCGTCCCGGAGGTCGAGGGCGGCGAGCATCTTGGCCATCAGGGACGGCTGGCTGCTGGAGGAGATCAGCTCGCCGTCCTTGACGTACGTGGCCAGCGGCTCGTCCACGTAGACGCCGGTCAGCCACTCGTCGTGACGCCGGGGGGCGCTGTCGTCGCGGGACAGCCGCCGGTGGCCGCCGGTGGCGCCCACGTAGTAGTGCGGCACGAACAGCTCGCGCGGCACCTCCGCGAAGGCGGCCCGCCAGCGGGGATCGGCGAGCTCCCCGCGGGCCCGCAGCTCGCGGACCAGCCCGGCGCGGAGGACGGCGCCGGGCTCCTCGCCGGGGACCGCCGCCGGTCCGTGCCCGGACGGGGCTCCGCCGCGGTGCGCGTCGGCCATGCCTCCACTGTGCGCCACGGCCGGGCCGGGGGCGAGGCCCCGGCGGTCCCGAGGCCCCGGCCCTCGGCCGTGCGGTCTGAGACCATGGAGAGGTGAATGAGATTCCGCGCGGCACGCTGCAGGAGCAGACGTTTTACGAGCAGGTGGGCGGCGAGGAGACCTTCCGGCGCCTGGTCCACCGCTTCTACCAGGGGGTGGCGGAGGATCCCCTGCTGCGTCCGATGTACCCGGAGGAGGACCTCGGGCCCGCCGAGGAGCGCCTGGTGCTGTTCCTGATCCAGTACTGGGGCGGCCCCCGCACGTACAGCGACAACCGCGGCCACCCGCGGCTGCGGATGCGGCACGCGCCGTTCGAGGTCGACCGGGCCGCGCACGACGCCTGGCTGAAGCACATGCGGGACGCGGTGGACGAGCTGGAACTCGCGCCCGAGCACAGCGAGCAGCTGTGGCGGTACCTGACCTACGCCGCCGCCTCGATGGTCAACACCCCGGGGTGAGCGGGGCGCCGTCACCGGCGCCCCGGCCGGGGGTCAGGCGGGCGTGACCGTCAGACCCGGCAGCCCGCCCGTGCGGACCGCGATCGAGCCGTACGGCGTGCGCAGCCGCAGCCAGCCGCCCGCGGCGAAGAGCACCAGCGGCTCGGGGCCGAGGGCGAGCGCGGCACCGGCGCGCGCGCCCGCCGGGACGGCCGCGGTCCGTACGGGCCGCAGGAAGCCCAGCGACTGCGCGGCGTGCACCGCGCGCAGCGGCAGCCCGGTGCCACCGAGGGTGCGGGACCAGATCTCCCGGCCCATGCGGTCGCGCTCGGCGCGGGTGCGCCGCTGCTCGGGCAGGGCCTCGTCCCGGGCCCGGAACTCCATGACCGCGGCGGCCACGGCATCCCGCGCGGCGGCTACGTCGGGCAGGCCCTCGACGCGCTGCCAGCCACTGCGCGGCGGCAGCACCCCGGCCCACGGAGGACCGGTGACGGCCTCGGGAACGGTGATCACGGGGCCGGTGCCGGAGGAGGCCGCGGCGGCGCCCGCCGCGTCCAGGGCGTCGGCGAGCTGCCCCGCCGACACCGTCACGTCCAGCACGGCGGGCACCGCGCCCGGCGCGGGCCCGGCCAGCCGCGCGGTGCGGATGGCGAGGACCTCGAAGGACGGCGGGCGGCCGAAGACCCCGACCACACCGCCGCTCGCCTGGAGCCGGACCGCGGCGGCGCGGTCGTAGTGGATCAGCCGGGCCAGGAAGGCGGCCAGGTCGGCCGCCTCCCCGGCATCGGCGAAGCACAGCCGCTGCCCGTACGGGGCCGGGTCTGCCGTCATGCGGCGACGGCCCCCTTGGCGGCGGACCGGCCGGCCGGCTGCCCGGCGTCCTCCAGGTACTCCCCCAGGAAGGACCGTTCCTCGGCGGTGATCCGCCGCGGGCGGCCCGCCTCGAAGTCGAACGGCACGATGACGGTGCTGGCCCTCACATACACCTGGTCCTCGTCCTTGACCTCGTAGGCGACCGTCAGCGAGGCCGCGCCCACCTTCGTCACCCACGTCTCGACGGTCACCGGGGCATGCCGGTGCACCAGGGGGCGCAGGTAGTCGATCTCGTGCCGGGCCACGACGGAGCCGCCGGAGAACGACGCGCTCCCCTCCCCCGGCGCCAGCCGGAACATGAAGTCGATCCGCGCCTCTTCGAGGTAGCGGATGAAGACCACGTTGTTCACATGGCCGAAGGCGTCCATGTCCGACCAGCGCATGGGGCAGGAGTACAGGTGGCGTGCCACGCTCAGCCCCGGGTGAGCTTCTTGTAGGTGGCGCGGTGCGGACGGG
This sequence comes from Streptomyces sp. NPDC002537, assembly GCF_053594975.1. Taxonomy (NCBI): domain Bacteria; kingdom Bacillati; phylum Actinomycetota; class Actinomycetes; order Kitasatosporales; family Streptomycetaceae; genus Streptomyces; species Streptomyces sp. NPDC002537. The sequence goes on along the minus strand of NZ_JBSFWT010000011.1, from coordinate 101,679 downwards.
CCGCGTCCGGGCCGAGGCGCTCGATCTTGTTCTTCTCGTACGACTCGAAGTTGCCCTCGAACCAGAACCACTTGGAGTTGCCCTCGTACGCCAGGATGTGCGTGGCCACCCGGTCCAGGAACCAGCGGTCGTGGGAGACGACCACCGCGGCACCGGGGAAGTCCAGCAGGGCGTTCTCGAGCGAGGACAGGGTCTCGACGTCGAGGTCGTTGGTCGGCTCGTCGAGGAGCAGCAGGTTGCCGCCCTGCTTGAGGGTGAGCGCGAGGTTCAGACGGTTGCGCTCACCACCGGAGAGCACACCGGCCGGCTTCTGCTGGTCCGGGCCCTTGAAGCCGAACGCGGAGACGTACGCGCGGGACGGCATCTCGACCTGGCCGACGTTGATGTAGTCCAGCTCGTCGGAGACGACGGCCCACAGCGTCTTCTTGGGGTCGATGTTGGCGCGGGACTGGTCGACGTAGGAGATCTTGACGGTCTCGCCGACCTTGATCTCGCCGGAGTCCGGGGTCTCCAGGCCCTGGATCATCTTGAACAGCGTCGTCTTGCCGGCGCCGTTCGGGCCGATGACACCGACGATGCCGTTGCGCGGCAGGGTGAACGACAGGTCGTCGATCAGGACCTTGTCGCCGAAGGCCTTGGAGAGGTTGTTGACCTCGACGACGACGGAGCCCAGGCGCGGGCCCGGCGGGATCTGGATCTCCTCGAAGTCCAGCTTCCGCATCTTGTCGGCCTCGGCGGCCATCTCCTCGTAACGGGCGAGGCGCGCCTTGGACTTGGCCTGACGGCCCTTGGCGTTGGAGCGGACCCACTCCAGCTCTTCCTTGAGCCGCTTGGCGCGCTTGGCGTCCTTCTGGCCCTCGACCTTGAGGCGGGAGGCCTTGTTCTCCAGGTAGGTGGAGTAGTTGCCCTCGTAGGGGATGGCGCGGCCGCGGTCGAGCTCCAGGATCCACTCGGCGACGTTGTCGAGGAAGTAGCGGTCGTGGGTGATCGCCACGACGGTGCCGGCGTACTTGGCCAGGTGCTGCTCCAGCCAGTTCACCGACTCGGCGTCGAGGTGGTTGGTGGGCTCGTCGAGCAGCAGCAGGTCGGGGGCCTCCAGCAGCAGCTTGCAGAGCGCGACGCGGCGCTTCTCGCCACCGGAGAGGTTGACGACCGGCCAGTCGCCGGGCGGGCAGCCCAGCGCGTCCATGGCCTGCTCCAGCTGGGCGTCGAGGTCCCAGGCGTTGGCGTGGTCCAGGTCCTCCTGGAGCTTGCCCATCTCCTCCAGCAGCGCGTCGGAGTAGTCGGTCGCCATCAGCTCGGCGATCTCGTTGAAGCGGTTGAGCTTCCCCTTGATCTCCGCGACGCCGTCCTCGACGTTCTCCAGGACCGTCTTGGACTCGTCGAGCTTCGGCTCCTGCATCAGGATGCCGACCGAGTAGCCCGGCGACAGGAAGGCGTCACCGTTGGACGGGTGCTCCAGCCCTGCCATGATCTTGAGGACGGTGGACTTACCGGCGCCGTTGGGGCCGACCACACCGATCTTCGCACCGGGCAGGAAGCTCAGCGTCACGTCATCGAGGATGACCTTGTCGCCGTGCGCCTTGCGCGTCTTGCGCATGGTGTAGATGTACTCAGCCAAGAGAAACCGTCCGGCAATCGAGAAGGGCCAATGTGCGGCTCCGCCGCGTGAGGGCAGATACACCCCATCATGCCGGACCGGTAGCCCTCGGCGGAAACGGGTTGGTCACAGCGCCGCGAGCCGGGCTTCCGGCGTCGGAGCCGGTGGTGCGCAGGCGGACCGTGCCCGCCCGCGCACCACCGCGCGGGATCACTCCCCGGAGGCCGCCTTCTCACGGCGGAGGAGGTAGACCGAACCGCCGCCGACGACGATCAGGGCGATCGCCATCGCCGCGATCGTGGGGGTGGTCCGGCTGCCGCCCGTCTCGGCGAGGTCGCCGTCCGCGGAGGCGCTGACCACGCCCTTGCCGGTGCCGCCCGCGGAGGCCGGGCGCATACGGGAGGCCCGCTCCGCCTTGGTGCCGGTGCCCGCTCCGCCCCCGTCGCCGACGACGGTGGCCCCGCTCTCCACGGTCGCGCAGTCGAGGATGCCCGAGAACGTCCTGGAGAAGCCGTTCGGACCCTTGACCGTGATCCGGTACGCCTGGTCCTCGCCCACCTTGACCAGGGTCGTCTCCGACCGGCCCGCGGGGACGGTGTGCCTGGCCCCACCGAGGTCGAAGACGAACGGGGCGTCGCCCTTGTTGTCCGTGGTGATCTCCACGCCGCCCTTGGTGCAGTTCTTCCTCGCGGACACGGCCGGTATGGCGCCCTTCTCCGCCCAGGTCGCGGTGGCCGTCGCGGACACCGTGCTCTCGCTCGAACCGGCCAGGATCTGGCTCTGTGTGGTGGTGCGGTCGCCGATGAGGACCCGGCCGACCGGCGCCTTGGTCGCCGCCGTGGCCTTCAGCGACAGGGACCCGTCCCGGGCACCGCGCCGCACGTCGAAGTAGAGCTCGCCGCCGTCGCCGGTGGAGCCGACCGGCTTCCCCTCCTTGTCGACGATCCTGACGCCCTTGGCCTCGGCGTCACCGGCGGGGGCGACCGTGACGCTGCTCGCGCCGGTGTGGACCGTGACGGGACCGATCCGCCCGCCGGACCTGCCGGAGACCGCCGACGGGGTCAGGACCAGGGAGGCGGCGGGCTCCTCCGCGTCCTGGGCGTTCTTGTAGAGGTAGTCGGCGAGCTTCCCCGCCGCGCCGTCCTTGGCGGTCACGTCGATGCCGTCCGAGTAGCGCCAGATCGCGACCTGGGTGCCCGCGGCGGCGGTGTTCGCGTCGAGCGGGCCCGAGTCGGCGTCCTTGGCGAGCGCGGCCAGGTCGTTCACCTGCGGGTAGGAATGCTGGAGGATCCAGCGGATCTTCCCCGCGTTCCTGTTGGCGTGCAGCGGCGACTCACCCCAGCCCGCCTCCTTGTACTTCGCGCCGTCCACGGTGTTGGTGAGGATGTCGACGCAGTACGTCTGCAGCGTGCCGCCGCCGTCGACCTTCATCTCGAACAGCCCGGCCTGCATGTCGCCGGTCCTGCGCCGGTCGTGGACGACGGCCCCCGAGCCGGCCGTGATCCTGCCGAGGGTGGCGCTGACGCCGCCCGGGTTCTGCGGCGCGTCGTACGCGGCGGCGGGGCCCACCACGACTATCGTGCCTACCGCAGCCAGGCCCGACACCAGGGCCCCTGCGGCAAGGCGGGCAGTTCCCCGCCTCATGACAGAAGTCATCGATTTCCTTCCGGGCGATCGCAGATCCAGTCGCCGCGCCTCGCCAGCGAACTCAAAACTCAGAAGCCCCCGTTGCCACATGCTGCGAACGTGATCTTAAGGAGCGAGCGCGGCAGCATCCCCACCGAGGGCTCCCCCCAACCGATCCGAATCGGAATCGTTACCGGGGAATGCGGTCTGACCTGGCATTATCGATAAATCGTCGGGACAAAAAGCCCATTTCACGGTGGTGTTGCCCCGACCGCGGCACTCGCCACGACCCCCGCCCCTGCTCCCGCCCCCGCCCCCGCCATCCGCACCGGCTCGATCGGCAGCGGCTTGGCCGGGGAGACCCTCCGGAACGCCGATGTGCCGCGCGCGAGGTCGTGCCCGATCGACACGGCGTCAATATCCGCCGACAGCCAGCGCTTTCCGTCGCGCTCCTGATCCTGGATCCGCAACTTGCCCTGCACGATGACCGGTTCGCCGACCGTGACCGAGGCCACCACGTTCGCGGCCAGCGTCCGCCAGGCCCGCACCGTGTAGAAGCTGGTGCAGGCGTCCGTCCACTCCTCCTTGCCCCGGTCCCAGCGGCGGACCGTCACCGCGAGCCGGAACCGTGAGACGGCCGATCCGTTCGCCGCCTCCCTGTAGTCCGGCCGAGTCGCGACGTTGCCCACGACCGTCACCAATGTCTCGTTCATCCGAGCCGCCTCCCCCGTTGCGTTTTCGCTCCGCTCGGGTTTCATGGTGCGGCGGGTTGCGCGATCCTGCTGAGACCTGTGGACGGGCGCCCGCTTGTGGACAACCCCGTCACCCGTGCGGGGCTCCGGGCCTTCCCGAAACCGGGGCTCCGCCCCGGACCCCGCAACACGGCTTCGCCGCGTTGTCCTCAATCGCCGAACGGGCTGATTTTCCGGACCGCGGCTCTTCGGCATGCGGCCCGCAGGCTACGGGACAACGCCAGCACATCCAGCCCGTCCGGCGTTTGAGGACGCGGCCGCAGGCCGCCCTCGCCGCAGGCGGGAACGGCGGGGCGCCACGTACAGGCACATCAAAGGGCCTCGCCCGAGGCGATCACGAATTGCGCCCGCACCTCGCGGTAGCGCAGCAGTTCCGCCGCCACCGGCTCCAGGACACGTTGCCGGCCGCAGCCCGCGGCAGCGGCCCGCAGGCGGCGTTCCGTCTCCAGCCCGTACCGCCGTGCCGGTCCGCGCGACAGTGCCCGGCAGCACCAGGCGAGCACCGGTCCGCCCACCCCGCCGCCCGTCAACAGCAGGCCGGGCGCCCACCATTCGCCGCCGAGCACGCTCGCCGCCATCACCAGCAGCCATGCCGAGCCCGCCAGTTGCAGTACCGAGAGCGCGCCCTGGACGGCCGCGGCCACCGCCCACCACCTGGGGCGCCCGCGCCGTCCCGTACCCGTGCTGCCCCCCACGCCGGTCCGTCCCGTCCAGCCGCTCGCCGCGGCCGCCGCCGCGGAAGCCGCCTCGTCCAAGGCGTCCGCCAGCCCCTGCGCACCGCGCCCCGCCGCTTCCCGCACCGCCTGGGCCCATGGGTCGGGCAGGCCCGCGGACGCCTCGTACGCCAGGGCCCGTACGGCCTGTTCCACCAGGGGCCGGGAGGCCGTGCGGCACGGGACGGGAGCGGTCTCGACCGAGGTGCCGGCAGTCGGGGGCGCGGGGGTGTCGGCCACGCTCCCGCTCGTGCTCCCCTTGCCCCGCGCCCCGCGCTTCCGTCCGTACCAGCGGCGCAGCCGCGCCCAGGACGTCCCGCAGCCGCGCTCGGCATCGCGCAGCCACGCGCGTTCGGCGGCGAGCCCGGCCGCCTGGGCACCCACCGCCTCCGCCAGCCGGTCGTCGAACTCGTGCCGTGCCGCCTCGGTGAGCCCCGGGGTCCCTTCGGCCACATAGGCGGGCCGCAGCCGCGCCGAGACCCCGTCCACGTCGGCGACCAGCCGGCGTTCCGGAACGTTCCTGCCCGCCGTGAACTGTGCGAGGGTCTCCCGCAGTTCACCGACGCCCTCGCCCGTCAGCGCCGACAGGGCCAGCACGACGGCGCCCGGTTCCCCGTGCTCGCCGAGGGCCAGCCCGTCCTCGTCCAGCAGCCGCCGGAGGTCGTCGAGCACTTGGTCCGCGGCGTCGCCGGCGAGCCGGTCCACCTGGTTGAGCACGACGAACGTGACCTCGGCGTACCCCGCGAGCGGCCGCAGATAGCGCTCGTGCAGCACCGCGTCCGCGTACTTCTCCGGGTCCACCACCCAGATCACCGCGTCCACCAGTCCCAGCAGCCGGTCCACCTGCTCGCGGTGGCCGACCGTCGCCGAGTCGTGGTCGGGCAGGTCCAGCAGGACGAGCCCGTGCAGACCCTGGTCGTACGGCCGGACCGGCTGCCTGCGCGCGCGGGCCGGGATGCCGAGCCGGTCCAGCAGCCCCTCCGCCTGATCGGTCCGGTCCGTCCAGGCGCACGCGATCGGTACGGAGGTGGTCGGCCGCCGCACCCCGGCCTCCGAGAGCTGTGTCCGGGCGAGGGCGTTGAACAGGGTCGACTTGCCACTGCCCGTCGCCCCGGCGATTGCCACGACCGTCAGGTCCAGCGAGTGCCGCTGACGCGCCGCGGCCTCCTCCAGCACCCGCCCCGCCTCCGCGAGCGTCCGCCGGTCCAGCCGCGCCTGCGACAGCCCCACGAGCTCGCGCAGCGCATCCAGACGGGGGCGCAGCACGGAGCCGACGGACGGCGCGCGCGCGGGATCAGGAGCATGCAGGGGGCGCGGAGGAATCGTCACGCGCTGTTCCGGAGTCCCGGTGCTCGCCTTTTCGAGGATGAAGTGGGTACGGGGCACGCGTCCCGGGCGGGCACGGCGCGCGATCAGCCCGTCGTCCCAAGTGCCGCGTGGGGCACCGGGGGCGGACTTCCCGCCGTTTTCGTCACGACTGTCTGACGTGGCCAAAGTCGCCACCCTCCCTCTGCAGTACGGACAGCGCGGCGATGAGTTCGACCTGGTGGTCGGGGGTGACTTCGAGGGCTTCGAGCGGGGCGGTGCGGCGGTCGCGCTCCGCTTCGAGCACCCGCTCCAGACAGTCGGTGAGCAGTTGTTCGCCGCGGTCGCGCAGCCGCAGCACGCCCTGCGCGCCGAGCATCTCGGCGAGGCTCTCCCCCGCCGCGTGGGCCCGGCGGCCGCCGAGGAGCGCCACGGCGAGCAGCACCCCGGCGCGGTCGGCGTCGAGGCCCGTACCGCGCTCGGCGGCCCGCACGGCCTCCTCCGCGATCTCCTCCAGGCAGCGGCGCCAGCGGCGCACGGCCACCCCGATGCGGCCGACGGCCCCGTCCGGGTCGCGCGGCGCGAGCACGTCGCCCGCCGCGGGGTCGCCCGCGACCGCCGCGGCGATCTCTTCGTCGGCGGCCGCGACGGCGCAGCTCAGCAGTGCCGCCAGGGAGCTGGTGAGGGCGGTGAGCAGTTCGTCGGCGGTGCTGTCGTGCGGGTGGCCGCGCCAGTGGGTGAGCGCGTCCCCGGCGAGCGCCTCGCCCGCGGCGACCCCGTTCCGCACCCGCTCCGCCGCCCGCCCGTACGCGTCCTCGACCCGCTGCAGCAGCCGTACGGCCGCGGCGTGCTGGAGGGCCGCCGCGCCGGCGAGTCCGGGCAGCCGCGACCGCATCGAGGCCAGCAGCCCGGTGACGGTACGGGCCGCGGCGACGGCGTGGGCCGCCGGGTCCTGCGCGCACTGTTCGAACCAGGCGCGCAGCTCCGCGACCGCGGTGGAGGGCAGCAACCCGCTTCCGCCGCCCGCGGATTCGGGGAGTTCCGGGATGGTGAACCGCGGCACGTCCCCGAGCCCCGCCGCCGCCAGCAGCGCGGCGTAGTGCCGGGACACCTCGACGGCGACCTGGTGCGGCACCCGGTCCAGCACGGTGACGAGCGTGACGTCGTACTCCTTGGCCGTGCGCAACAGGTGCCACGGGACCGCGTCGGCGTACCGCGTGGCGGTGGTGACGAGTACCCAGATGTCGGCCGCGCAGATCAATTCGGCGGCGAGGTCGCGGTTGCGGGCGACGAGGGAGTCGATGTCCGGGGCGTCGAGCAGCGCGAGCCCGCGCGGGAGGGTGCGGTCGGTCTCGATCCGGAGGGTGGTGAGCTCGCCCGCGTCGTCGTCCTCCGGCTTCCGCGTGCCGTGGGGCGGGGGCGCATCGCGGGGCGCGTCGTCTGGTACCCCCTCGGGCACGCCACGAGGCGCGTCGTGGGAGGCCGGCAGCTCGCGCGGGTCGAGCAGCTCCTGGCTCCCGAGCAGCTCGTGCATCTGCCGCAGGTCGTGCGGCTCGTACGCGGCAATCTCCTGGGCCGGGACCCACACCCTGCGCAGCCCCGGGAGCACCCGCTGCCCGGCGAACCAGTGGTGGTCGTCCGGGTGGCAGACCAGCACTGGCGTACGGGTCGTCGGCCGCAGGACCCCGGCCGCAGTGACCCGACGGCCCACCAGGGAGTTGACCAGAGTGGACTTGCCCGCTCCGGTGGACCCCCCGACGACCGCCAGGAGCGGCGCTTCGGGGGCGCACAGGCGGGGCACCAAGTAGTCGTCGAGCTGGGCCAGGAGCTCGGCACGGTTCTGCCGGGCGCGGGCGGCGCCGGGAAGGGGGAGCGGGAAGCGTGCGGCGTCGACACGGTCACGCAGTGCGGACAGCGCATCGAGCAGTCGGGGCCGTACGTCCAAGGTCGCCACGTGTGCAGAATGCCCAATTCTGGGGTGATTTTGAAGCGTATAGCCCATGGCGCGCGAGGCGTGGCGGATGGGGCTCAGGCATAACGAGTACACAACACCCGGCGCGCGGGGCGTGAAAAACGGTGCAAGATTCGTACCTGCCTGCGATTATCAGGACCGCTTCACCAAACCTGCACATCGTGCCACGGAGGTGAAGCAACCGGGACGGGGCAAGCGGAGCCCTATCCTTGTCCCCGGCAAGGTCACGGCACCACCGAGCCCGGGGGTTCACCCGTCCGCGACCGCCGTACACCGGCCCCCGTAGCTCAGTGGATAGAGCAGGCGCCTTCTAAGCGCTTGGCCGCAGGTTCGAGTCCTGCCGGGGGCGCTCCGTTTGTGATACGCGCCCCTCCCCTGCGAGAGGGGCGTTTTTGCTGGGCGGAGTGGGGTGTCGGCCGCCCTGTGGTGTGACGTGTCGCCGCGCCGGTGGAGCGGGTAGAAGCGCCGGTATGACGCAGGCAGGCCGTGAGCCGACCGTTCAGGAGATGCTGCGGGCCAATGAGCGGAACTGGGATGCCAGGACGCCGGTGCACGTGGGCAGCGCGTTCTACGGGCTGGACGGTTCCCGCGCGCCCGGTGACTGGTTCGCGCCCTTCGAGTGGGAGGACGTCGGGCCCCTGGACGGGCGCAGTGTGCTGCATCTGCAGTGCCATCTGGGGACGGAGACCCGCGCCTTCGCCGAGCGGGGCGCGGCGCGCACGGTGGGGCTCGACTTCTCCGCGGCGGCCGTCGAGCAGGCCCGGGAGCTGGCCCATGACGCGGGGCAGGACGTGGAGTTCGTGCGGGCCGATGTGCACGACGCCGTCGCCGCGCTCGGCGGGCGGCGCTTCGACGTCGTCTACACCGGCAAGGGGGCGCTGTGTTATCTGCCGGACCTGGACCGGTGGGCGCGTATCGCGCACGCACTGCTGCGGCCGGGCGGCCTGCTGTACGTGGTGGAGTTCCATCCGCTGTTCAACTCCCTCGGCCCTGTTCCTCACCCGGACGAGGAGCGGGGCGTCCTGCGGCTGCGGCACGACTACTTGAGCGGCAGGGGGCCGCTCCGGATCGACAACACCCGTACGTACACCGACGGGCCGCCCCTGCGGGGTGCGACGGTGAGCTACGAGTGGCGCCACGGCATGGGGGACGTGGTGGGAGCGGTCGCGGGCGCGGGTCTGCGGGTGGACGTGCTGCGCGAGACGGAGCTTCTGCCGTGGCCGCGCTTCCCCGACATGGTGCGGGGGGAGGGCGGCTGGTGGCGGCTGCCGGAGGACGCGCCGAGGGTCCCGCTGATGTTCGCGCTGGGCGCGACCCGGATCAGTCCGTCAGGTGCGTGACCCGTCCGAGCTCGGGGCGGAGCGCCTCCGCCGCCGCCGGGTCGACGGCGCGCAGGCGGTCCCAGGCGGCGTGGGCGTTGCGCGCCGCGCGCCGGGTCTCCGTCTCCGGTGCGCCGGCTTCGTGACGGCGCACCGCCGTCAGCAGGTGCAGCCGGGTGGCGGACACCCAGTCGTTCCGCAGCAGCAGGGACAGCCAGGCGCGGGTGCCCAGCGCGCCGAGCGTGTGCGGGTGGAGGGGGCCCAGCTCGGTGGCCAGGATCTGCTCCAGTTCCCCGGCGGTCCGGGCCGCCTCGGCCAGGTCGCCGCGGAGTTCCGCGGCGACGACCCGGCCGAGCACGGCGGCGTGCCGCGGCGCGAGCGGGACGGCCGACTCCGATTCCGGTTCCAATGGCAGCGGCCGGGGCGCCGGTGGCGGCGGCGCCACGGGGTGTGGCGCGTCCAGTGGCGTCACCGCGCCGTCGTGGTCGACGATCAGGGGCCAGACCGCGCCGTCCGGCTCCTTCGCGTTGATCCGCACCGGATGCCCGCGGCGGGCGGCCCGGACGGCGATGTCGGCGAGCGCCGACGTACGCGCGTCCTGGCCGGGCAGGTTCTCGACCTGCTCCCCGTCGATGCTCGCTTCTCCCGTCACGCTGATGACGATGGTGTACACGGGCGTCAGGGGCACCGATTCGAGGTCCGTCACAACAGGCATGGCCAATCCTTACTCACCGCCGGTCCCCTTCGGTTCCGCCGCACCATCATCCGGGTCATCCCGCGTTGGGGTAGTAGGGGGGTGACCAGCCCAGGTACTTGGCGCCCCACTTCGTCTCGATGTCGGTGGCGGGGACGATGGATATCTCGCCCGGCGTCACGATGTCGTTGGACGCGATCTTGCCGTCGCCGACGTAGATCGCGACGTGGCCGGCCCGGTGCCCGGTGTCCCAGAACATGAGGGCGCCCGGCGGCGGGTTGCGGTCGCCGTCGTGCCGCCAGTCCTTGGGCATGACGTCCTGGTAGTGGTCGATGGCGTAATTGGTGCCGGAGGAATTCCAGCCGTACGCGATCGAGGTGAAGGCCAGACACTTCTGGTACCAGTTCGCGCGGTGGCTGTCGGCCTCGGCCTTGGCCCAGTTGATCGCGTCCGCCGTCGAGCGGCGGTTCACGACCTTGGCGGGCCAGCCCGCGGAGCCGTCGTGGAACGGCTCGCCCGGCTTGCCGGGCTGGCTCGTGCCGGACGTGTTGCAGTCCTTCGGAGCATCGGGCTTCTTGCTGCCGCTGTCACCCTGCGACGGCTTGCCGTCGGCCCCCGTGTTCCCGGACTTCCCCGGCTGGTTGGGGTGGTTGTCGCCCGAGCGCTCCAGATCGATGCCGGCTTCCTTGGCGATGCTGCGGGCCTGGGTCTCCTTCGGCCCGTACGCGTCGGGGAAACCGGAACGCTGCACCTTCTGGGCGGCGTCGTTGAGCGACATGTTCTCCCACGCATAGCTCGTCAGGCCCGGCGGGTCGCCGCTGTCGCCGCCGAAGAGGAACATGTGGGCCGCGTACTTGGGGTCCAGGATCTGGTCTTTCGTGCCCCAGCCCGACGACGGGCGCTGCTGGAAGAGGCCGAGGGAGTCCCGGTCCCCGTAGTTGATGTTGTCCAGTTCCGACTCGGCGAGCGCCGTCATCAGCGCGATGAGCGTGGCCCGGCCGGGCAGCTTCCCGTCCTGGGCGACCTGGTCGATGATCTTCGCGTTCGCCACCTGACGCGCACGCAGTTCCTTGCCCGCCCCGCCCGTCCGGTCCCCACCCCGGCCGTTGCCCGACGGACCGTCGTCGGCGGGCTGGCCGGGCTTGCCGCAGCCCGCGGCGTACGCGCCGCCACCGCCGCCGATGCCGGCGAACGCCCCGAGCAGCACCAGAAAGGCCATGAACAGGGCCGCGACCGGTATGCCCAGCTTGACCATCAGGGCACGGCGGGCTCCCCCCGCCGCGAGGGCGAGGGCTTCTCGTCCGTCCAACGACTCAGACCCCCAGGACCCTGCCCACGCGCCAGCCGTCGTCGCCGAGCGTGATCTCGGTCAGCAAGACCTTGGTGTCGGCGTACTTCCGGTAGCCGGCGACGGTGGTGTCCACGGTCACCTTGCGCCACACGCGCGTGGGGGTGTTCGCCTGCATGCGCACCCGGTCGTCGTCGGCCGGTCCGACGGTGACCTTGTCCACCGTGGACACGCCGCCGTTGGAGACCAGTTCGTACCAGGCCTTGTCGTCGAACTGCTCGAGGTTCCGCGCCAGCGCGTCGGTCATCCACGGCGCCGCCCGCAGCACCGGCGCCGTGTGGTCCTTGTCCACCGGCGGGTTACGGGACCAGTAGGCACGTGCCCAGCCCTCGGCGGTCTTCTCCGGGGTGCTGCGGTCGGCCTGCGGAGGAGCGGACGGAGAGGAGGAGGGCGCGGAGCCGGGGCTCGCGCCCCGGTCCTGCGCGGACTCCGTGACCGGAGCGTTTCCTCCGCCCGCCTGCACCACCGTCGACGGTGCCCCGGCGTGGTCGGGCCACCAGTGGTTGGCGGCCAGGCCGACGAGCAGCAGGCAGACGACCATCACGACCGCGCCGCCTGCGGTGACGGGCTCGCGGCGCCGCTCCTCGGCGAGGCTCCTCTTGAGTTCGCCCCGCTGATCCTGTCGGTAGATCTTGCGGGCCCGGCGGCGCAGGGAGCGCTTCGGGGCCTGCTCGATCTCCTCGGGGTACTCGTATCCGGCCTTGAGGAGCTCGCGCCACTCGGCGGAGTTCTTGGGCCTGTCCGCTTTGCTCATGAGCCGTTCCTCCTGCGGCGGCGGCCGGGTGCCGGCGTCCGGGCCGCGGTGGCGGAGCCGTTGCGGTTCGCGGGGGTCGCCGCCGCCTTGCGGCTGTCACTGATGCGCTGCTGCCGGGGCACGCTGTGCAGCTTCGGCGCCTGGCGGAAGGCGTAGCCGTCCTGACCGTTGCCGGGCTTCGAGGGCGAAGGGTTCCGGCGGCTGCTCGCGGCCTGCGCGCGTCCCGCCTGCGGGGAGCCGTTCTGGACGGAGCCCTTCTGGATGGAGCCCTTCTGGGCAGAGCCGTTCTGCACAGAGCCCTTCTGGGCGTTCTGGGTGGTACGGGCTCCCCCCCGCTGCGCGGCCACGTTCACGGCCCCCGGGCGCACATTGGCCACTGTGGTGGTACGACGCTCCGGCAGGTCCACGGTCTTGCCCGCACCGCCGCGGCGCGGGCCCGCAGGGAGCGCCCCGCCGCCACCGGGGGGCGGCGGATCGTCGTCCGGACCCGATCCGGCCCTGGACTTGGCCTTGCCGCCTCCGCGTACACCGAGCGGGACAGTGGTGTTGGTGGCGGCCCAGGAACTCATGGCCATGGCCTTGCCGACGTGGGAGACCTTCTCGTCGAACGCCTTCGCGCCCTTGCGCGCGCCCCCGGCCGCGAACCGGCCGGCCTGCTTACCGGCCCATCCGGTACCGCGCAGGGCCTTCCCCGCCGTCCAGCCGCCGGCCCGTCCGGCCATCCGTCCGGCTCCCCGGGAGAGTGCCATGCCGGCCGCGGAGGCACCCGGGCTCATGGCGCCGGTGACACCGACGATGCTCTCCATGACGCCACGGAACTTGAACGCCACGAGCGCGCTGGTGATGCTGATACCGGCCGAGGCGAACCAGCCGTACTTGCCGATCATGGAAACGCTCGCGGTGTTCAGGATCAGCACACAGCCGAGAACCATCGTGCTGACGAACGACTGGAGCGTGAAGCCCAGCAGCATGTCGAACCAGCGCATCCCCCACTGTCTCGGCCTGCCCGGGATGACCCACATGCAGGCGAAGACCACTCCCGCCAGGAGCAGCATCAGCGCGCCGATGAGGGAGGCGAGGGAGGCGAAGGCAAGGGCGATGGCCAGGGCGGCGAAGAGGGTGACGCAGACGAAGGCGGCGATGGCGACGGGGACGCGACCGGCGTTCTTGCCCTTGCGCCAGTTGACGGCGGCCTTGCCCACACACTTGTCGCAGACTTCGTCCGACAGCCAGCTCTCGCGGCCTTTTGTGTCGTCCCCCTTCGTATCCCAGAGCTTCTGCGCGTATTCCTTGCACACATTGAGATTGCCGAACTCGGCGACGCACCAAGGCGTCACGACGTACGACCGCCAGATCGCGTCGGCCGACTTGCGCAGCATGTTGTCCTGGGTCGACCCGCTGAAAGACACATCGCCCTTGATGTCGATGGGTTCTTTCGTCTCGGTGCCCATACCGGCGCTGGCGGCCTCCATGGCCACGGAGCTGCCGACGCTGCGCGCGGAGTCGATTCCGTCCACCCATGCCTGGGGTGTGGTCAGCAATGACACCGAGAGGATTCCGGATGCGGCTACCCAGCCCAGTTGACTGATGGCACTTCCGCCGGCCTTTCTGTGCTTGGCCCACGCCACCAGGGCCCCCACTGCCAGGGCCGAGGGAAGCAGTGTCTCGGAGACGGTTCCAGCGGCACCGGAGATGGCGTGGGCGATCGAGTCCTGGAGCTCCTTTACGGAGGTGAACTTGATGGCCCACTGCACGACGACCACAGCTGCCAGGCCGACCAGGACCGTCAGGCCCATGAAGATGACGGCGATGCCGTTCTGGATCTGATAGCCGATCTCGTCCCAGCCCAGCTGACTGTCCAGCTGGTAGAGGCCGCTGTTGCTGTAACGCTCGAAGAGCGTCCCGGCCTGCCCGGCGGGAACGGTGTTGGGCGAGGGCAGCAGAGCCCCCATCCCGGCGGGGTTGTACTTCGACGTGTCCTTCGCGACAGCGGCACCGCCCGTCACCATCAGCGTGGTGAGCGCCCCGACGAGCGGAATGGCGAGGGTACGGAAACGAGGCATCCCCATCCCTACGACCTCATGAGGGCGTCGCGCACGGGGGCCCCGTGCCTCATGTCCGTGTCATAGACGTCCGCGTCCTGCTCGACCAGCCATTTGTCGTTCTCCTTGACCATGCGCAGGGCGACTCGGTCGACGTTCCGACCGTCATTGCCGTCGGTCGTCGTGGCGACCATGAGTCCGGTTCCCGCGATGTAGTCACCCGACGCCGGAATGGTGACAGGGCTTCCTTCGACCGTCACGGAGGACGGGCTGCCGGGGTGGCTCTCGCCGTAGGACGCCACGCACTCGTCGACCGACTTGCCTTGCCTGTTCTGTCGCGTCTCCAACGCACACATCTGCCGCCAGTCCTGATGCACGGTGGCCTCCCGGAACTTGACCGCCACGGCCTTCATCGCCGCTTCGTCCTGCCCGAAGGCGTCCGGTGTCCTGGACGCCCCGGCGCCCGGCTTCCTGTCACCCTTGGCGCCGTCCGACGACGAGCACCCGGTCACCACCAGGACCGACGCCACCACCGCGGCCGCGGCCGCTATGCGCTTCATGCGTTTACTCCCTCGGGCTCGGACTTGCTCATCGGCACCGGGCCCGGCCCCGCCCCCGCGCCGGTCGTCTTCGGTGTCGTGCTCAGCAGTTCCAGCACCTCCAGCGACGGCACGTCGAACTGCACGGTCGCGCTGTTGAAGCGGCGGTCGCGCATGATGCAGTGGCCGTGCCGGATCTCCTGTGTCACGTCGACGCCGATCGCCTGGATGAGCTGGCGCGTGTGGTCGCCCTTCGGCAGGTCGAGCAGGGCCGCCATGGCGTCCTGCTGTTCGGCCGTCGTGAGCTGGAAGCCGAAGACCGTCGTCATCTGCTCGACCAGGCCGGTGAGGCTGGCCAGTGACTCCGGGTCCTGCGTGTCGACGACCAGGGCGGTGTGCAGCGCGCGGCCGACCCGGGCGATGTACTGGAGGAACGAGCTGCCCTCGCGGGTGGCCGTCAGGACGTGCACCTCGGGCACCGCCACGACCTTCCGCAGACCGCGCAGGTCCTTCCGGCCGGCCATGCTGATGCCGTACGCCAGCAGCGAGTGGACGAGCGCGACCGAGAGCCGCTGGTGGACCGACCAGTCGTCGCGGTCGTCGTCGGGGGACGGCAGCGTGATACCGGGGACCTGGACGACCCAGATGCCCGGCGTGGGCGTGAGCAGCGCGGAGCCGTCCGGCTTGCCCATGAAGGGCGCGCCGAGGCCGGTCAGCGACAGCTCGTACAGGGCGTTGCCCGCCTCGCGCGACAGCTCGTCCTCGGACCGCCGCAGCCGCTCGATGACCTTCCAGGTCGCCGGGTCGCCCGCGGCGATGGTCTCGTTGACCGCGCTCTGGATCGGGGTCTCCGCGCCGCGCATCCGCAGGTGCTGCGGCAGGGAGATGCCGAGCTGCGCCGGCACTTCGGTCTGCGCGCGCTCGGCGCTCTCGCCGGAGAGCAGGGTGAAGAGGTCGGCGACGCCCGCGAACTGCGCGCCGGTCTCGATGAGATGGGCGTTGAGCCCGAAGCGCTGCCCGGCCGAGACGAGGCCGCCCATGTCGCCCTTGAAGTCCAGGGCCAGCACGAAGGAACCGCGGAAACCGGAGTCCAGCAGGGACAGCATCATCGCGGTCGTCTTGCCGCGGCCGCTTCGGCCGATGAACGCCGTGGTCGTGGCGTCGCCGCGCTCGGAGCCGCCGGTCAGGTCGTTGCGCACGACACCGGGCGTCGAGCCGGTCAGGTAGCCGATCGCCGGGCCCGTGTCGTCACCGACCGACGCGCCGCCCCAGAACCAGGAGCCGGCGAACGCGCCGACCGTGCGCGTGTGCACCAGGTCCGGCACCCGCAGCATGTCGCCGGGCTGGGACTCCAGCCACAGCTCGCGCTGTTCCTCGGCGGCGACGCTGACCTCGATGCCCAGACCGCCGTAGAAGCCGATGACGGCGTCGCAGCGGGCGCGCAGATCGTCCAGGGAGACGTCACTGCTGACGATCAGGCGCGGGTGGTCCTCCATCAGCGTGACGTCCTCGCGCTTCATGTCGCGCGAGAGGCTCGTCATCGTCTCCTCGGTCTCCTCGATCTCCTGCGCGGTCTCGCCGGCGGAGTGCTTGGCGGCGCTCTGCCGCTGCTCCTTGGCGAGCCTGCGCACCTCGTCGATCGCCTTCAGGGCGTCCCGCTTGTGCAGGACCTTGAAGCGGACGGAGGGCTCGGGGTTGACCGGCTTGACCTGGATGTCGGTGTCGTGGTCGTCGTCCCCGTACTCGGGTACGTAGGTGATCTCCGCGACGGCCCGCAGCCACTCCCCCGCGCCCGGGGACTCCATCTCCTCCGGGAAGCCGTCCATGGTGAGGATCGCGGTCCAGGACGTGGTCCCGCCGTGCTGGTCGACGAAGCGCAGGTGGTCGGGGTAGGGCAGGACGCGGCCGCGGGTGAGCTGGGCCAGCTTGGCGCCGGAGATCATTCCCTCGCCGTCCGGCGTCGGCAGCACCGTGCCGCGGCGCTGCTCACGGGCGATCATCCAGGCCAGCATCTCCACCGTGGCCGGCTGCGCCTTCCACGGCGTGGTCTCCAACTGCCGTCCCAGGCGCCGGGTGAGCGCGTCCAGACGGGCGATCTCCTTGTGGGAGACGGAGGTCGAGCCGATGCCCAGGGCATCCTGCACACCCCTGCTGCCCCGGGCCTTGGCCTGCGTGGACCGCTCGGAGATGCGCACGCCGAGCAGCAGCAGCCGGGTCGGCAGCTCCAGGTCGTCGAGGCGGTCGACACGGATGTCGGCCCACTCCGCGTAGTTGCCGGCCGAGAAGAGGGTGTCCGCCTCGTTCCGGTACTCGCCGGCGTTCAACGGCGCCCAGAGCACCTTCAGATGGCAGTCGTAGCCGGAGAGCGTACGGGCCAGCGCGCTGCTCGCCTGGTCGTGCTCGGCGTCCCGGGCGCTCTCCGACATCAGGTCGGTGTTGGAGCCCGAGAGGACGAACCACGCCTCGGCGTGCGTCTCCGTGACGACGAGCCCGTCCGCGAGGGCGACATAGCGGGGCGGCGGGGCGGAACGATCACCCTCGACGCCGAGAAAGCGGGCGATGCCCTTGAACAGCTTCACAGTCGGGTCCCTTACGTGCCTTTCGGGCCGGGCGTGTGCCCCGCCCCGCCCGTCCATACCTGCTGGGCGGCGTGCTGCGCCGGCCGCCCGGCCGCCGCCTGCTCGGCGGCCTTGCGCTCCTTGCCGGAGAGGCCGCGCATCCGGGCGCGGTAGACGTGGTCCGGCCCGTAGAGCCGGGGGCGGGCGTCGAGCTTCGCCGGGCGGCCTGCCATGGCCTTGGGCTCCTCGCCGCCGAGCGCCCCCTCGAACACGCCCATGCCCGGCAGGGCCAGGAACTCGTCGGTCTTCTCGCCCAGCCGGGCCCGGAGCGGCAGCCACTCGCTGCGATCGGCCGCGCGGCGCCCGCCGTTGACGACGGGTCGGTGACCCACCGTCAGATAGCGGAGGGCCAGCGCCCACTGGGTCAGGTTCCAGCGCCGCTCGTTACGGCGCGAACGCTGCGCGCCGTAGAAGGTGATGAGCGCGGGCGGGGCGAAGTAGAGGGTGAAGAGGTACCTCGACGGGAGGCCGAAGACGAGCAGCAGTCCGCCCACCCAGACCGCGTAGATCGCGGCACCGGTCATCAGGACGCGGCGGGACGGGCCCTCGCCGAGGTCCATGCCGAGCAGCTCGTGCTGCCGCGTCTCCAGGTCGAAGTGGCGGGTGAAGGTGTGCCCCACCCTCATGAGCCGGCCACTTTGGTCCAGATGTCTTTCAGCATTTGGATCGTGACATCCGACTCGAAGACGAAACCGGCCACGACCACACCGGCCAGGAAGTGGCCGAGAAGCTCGCCCCATTCGCGCTTCGCGTAGTGGCCGATGGCCCTGACCGCGAGGACGATCAGGAAGATATTCC
The DNA here is from genome assembly GCF_053594975.1 of Streptomyces sp. NPDC002537. Taxonomy (NCBI): domain Bacteria; kingdom Bacillati; phylum Actinomycetota; class Actinomycetes; order Kitasatosporales; family Streptomycetaceae; genus Streptomyces; species Streptomyces sp. NPDC002537. Next base: position 83,599 of record NZ_JBSFWT010000011.1, on the reverse strand, counting down.
CGGCGATCATGATGACCCAGGACTTGAGTTCGGCGCCACTGGTCAGCGCGAGTTGCATCGGAATTCCCCTTACGGTGATGTGGGCAGGCTGATAGGTGCCGGCGGACGCGGCCGGCGAAAAGGTGTCAGGGCGACGGTGCCCGGTTACGGCGTGAGTCCGCCGTGGATCTCGGCGACCTGCCAGCGCTCGGCCTGCGCGGACGACACACGGGTCACCTTGACCCGGTAGGTCTGCTCGATCTCGGCACCGCCGACATTCCAGTTGACGACGGCCGTACCGACGCGGTCGGTGCCGCTTCCCTCGTCCACGGTCCAATTACGGACCGCGCCCAGCGTCATCCCGGACGGCAGCGCGGGAATGAAAGCCCCGGGCGCGGCGACCACGTCGGACTCGCCCGTGGCGTACTTCGCGAAGAATTCCTCCACGACGCCACGGGTCTTGTCGCTGAATTCCATGTCGTTGCTCTTGTTGCTGATTCCCGGAACGGACGGGCCGCCACCGGGGACTCCGACGATTCCGGGCTGGCCGGTGACGACGATACGGCCGGACGCCTGGACGACGGGGACTTCCAGACCCATCCACCGGGCGGCGGACGCGGCGGGCTTGGTGTCCTTCTTGTCGTCCTTCTTGGTGTCGTCCTTCTTCGGGTCGTCTTTCTTCCCGTCGTCCTTCTTCGGGTCGTCCTTCTTGTCGGCGGACGACGGGTCCGCGGCGGGGCCGTCCACGAGGACGTCAACGCGCACCCGCGCCCGCTTCTCCTCCAGCACCGAGACGGTGCTGGGCTGGACGACGAGCACCTGCTGGCGCCCCTTGGAGTTCCAGCCGGCGGTGGTGTCGGTGCCTCTCGGCGTGTCCCGCGCCAGAGCCGTGGCACGTGCCTGCGGGTCGCTCTCGTCCCAGGTCAGGTACGAGCGCGCGAACCGCGCGGCGACCGCCTGTGCCTCCTCGACCGGGTACCGCGGCCCGCTGTCGGCCTTGGCCGGAGCGGGCTTGGCGGGCGCGGGAGCCCAGATCCACGACCGGACGCCGGTGATCGCGGCGAGGGCCACGACGCCCCAGAGCACACCGCGGCCGGCCTTCACGGCGAACTTGGCGCCGCTCTTCTCGTCCTCGATCTGCCAGGGGAGCCGGCTGTCCGGCGAAGTCCGGCCACCGGCCGTCCCCGGCTCCGCCTCGGTCCGGGCGGGCCCGGGCGTCTGTGCCTGGAGCCGCGCCGCGGCGTCCGTCCACTGCTGCAGCCCGGCGGGTGCGGCCGCGGCCGCGGCGGCGGGCCGGGCCACCGGGGCTTGTGTCACGAGCATGTCAGCAGTCGGCGTCGCCGCGGGCTTTTCGCGCGGCTCCGGCAGATTCAGTATTCGCCGCGCGACCGTCTTGAATGTGCTCAACCCTGGCGACCCTTCCCCCGTACTAGGCCTGAGTGGCAGGACAGTACGTTGGCCGATTACTGATCGTCAAATTGCTTCATTTGACAACGAGTAGTCGATGAGTGACCGTACCGGCCGTACCAACTGGCCCGAAGTTCCCGACAATGCGAGCCGTGTCGGAAACGCCCGCCCTACTTCAGTGCCGGTCCGCGCCCACGCGACTGCGTGGGGAGAGGATCGACAACGGGCGACGGAGTGTTGGAGCGTTGGACCGGCTCCGTCTTTGTAGCCAATCTGTTGCGAAGATCGGGGCCGTCGGCCTGCAAGGACTCGCCCAAGTCGCTGCCGAGGCTGTTCCCCTGCCGGGCCTTGGCCGCCGCGGCGGCGTGCGTGGCCTTGAGGTCCGTTTCCATCCGGCGGACATGCTCGATGACCTCGGGATCGAGCCCCGGATTGAGGGTGGCCCGGACCTTGCGGTCGCCCAGTTCTTCCACACCCGACGGGGTGCGGACGTTCTCGTACCGCTCGTTCTGCAGCAGGTCCGAGGCCTCCTGGTAGGCCTCCGAACGCTTCGGTTCCTTTTCGGTGTTGAACTGCTCGAACTTCCCCGAGCGAGCCAGTTCGTAGAGCTCGTGATTGTCCGATTTCGCCTTGAAGCCCTCAGGCGTATGGAATTGGAGCTCGAACTTCTCCTTTGTCTCGGGGTGCTCCCAGGCGGTGTTGATGCCCTTGTAGACGGGGTCTTCCCAGGTGTTCTGCTCGGATACGGGCTCGAAGCCCCTCGCCCGGAGTTCGGCGTATGTCTGCTGCGTACCCTGCGTGTAATTGTCGGCATCGAAGGTCAGGGTGTAACGGTTGAGGTCGTCGACGTTCTCGCAGATGTCCTCGACGTCACCGTCACGCTTCGCCGCCACCGCGGCCTTGCGCCGGAAGGAGTCCACGCCCTTGAGGGAGTACTCCAGGCCCTCCAGTCTGCCTCCGTGCGAGGCCGACCTCTGTTCGATACCGCTCATGATGCCGTCGAGACGCCCCCGCGCCTTCTCGGCGGCCTCCCAGCGGGCCGTCACCTGACGGTTCTGGTCGGCCGTAAGTGTCAGGTGGTCCTCGGACTTCTCCTTGGAACCCTGCCACGCACCGACATCGAAGCTGCTCACAGTTCGGTGGCCCCCATCACGCCACGAATCTCCTGAAGAAGCCGCTCGGCCCCTTCGACGGTGATCTCCTCCAGATGCGGGGGATTGGTCTGACGCGCGTCGAAGAATTCGAAGACGGCGCTGTCCGGCTCCCAGGCATTGTTTCGCATGAACGTCTCGTCGTAGATGCGCTCCGGGCTCCTGCGGCGGCGCACGACCGTCGTCGGGCCCTTGCCCGACTTCCACCTGCGCTCACTGGAGTAGTAGGCCCAGTACTGGACCCAGCCCTGCCGGTCGGCCTCGAGCTCCGCGGCGCGCTCGGCGGTCACCGCGAAGAGGGCTTCCGGCATGGGCCGGTACTTGATCGTGTTCTCGACCTGGTGCCATTCCCAGTCGAGCAGCGACAGGAACTCCCACTCGTCGCCCGACCGGCGCCAAAGGCTGGACGGCCGCTCCTCGGTGTAAGGCGGAGTCGCCTTGACGAAATACTCGTACGTGCCCTGATCGGTCATCAGTAACTCTCCTTTACCATATTCCTGCCGTACCGCCCGCTCTGCACCAGCTCCGCCGCCTGTTCCCGCGCCTTGGAGATATCGACGCCATCGGCGTCGCCTCGTACCCGGCTGGAGCGATAGAGATCGTAAAGGAGATGGTTCTCCGACTGGACCGAATAACTCTCGGCCGTATGGAATCGGATCTCGAACCGCGTCCCCCCGTCCGCGCGCTGCCAAGCCGCCCGGAATCCCTTGTAGAGGGGGTCCTCCCAGCTGTTCCGTTCCGAGCCGGGTACGGGCTGGAAGCCCCGCTCGTGCAGGAGGGCGTACGCCTGCTGGACGCCCGCCGTGTAGTGGTCGGTTGCGAGGACGAGGGTGTAGCGATTGAGATCACTCACCTTGCGCGCGAATGCCGCGACGTCCACCCGCAGTCGTTTCCGCGCCGCCGCCTGACGGCGGAAGGCGACAAGGCCCTTCAGCCGGTACTGCTTTCCCTCCAGCCGGGCCGCACAGGGCTCGGCCAGCCGGGCGGCGAGGGCCTCCACGAGTGCGTCGAGGTCCTTGTGGACCGCGCGGGCCTCTTCCCAGCGGGCCGTGACGAGGCGGTTCTCCTCCGCCGTCAGAGCCAGGGGCCGTGCGTCGCCGGGCCGGTCGTCCTGCCAGGCGCCGGCGGTGACGGTGGCGCCCGGCCCGTCCGGCGCGGTCATGGGCGTGGTCATGGGCGTGGTCACAGCTCGATGTCTCCGTTCGCCAGCCGCGCCGCGTCCGTCGCGGCGATCTCGACCAGGTGCGGGGGGTCCGACGGCCGGGCGCTGAGGAAGTCCTGGACGGCCTCGGTCGGTTCCCAGGCGCCGTCCGGGCCGTACGCCTCGTCGTAGACGCGCTCCGGGCTCCGCCGGCGCCGGACCACCGTGGTGGGCGGGGCGCCCGCCCGCCGGTCGGCCTCGTCGGTGTAGTGGGCCCAGTACGTGACCCAGGACTGCCGGTCCGCCGCCAGTTCCAGCGCGCGTCCGGCCGGCAGCGGGTGCAGGACGTCGGGCGTGACCGGTGGCTTCTCCACGGCGTGCCAGGCCCAGTCGAGCAGCGAGAGGTATTCCCACGCCCCGTCCGCGCGGCGCCACAGGCCGTCCGGCCGGTCCGGGGTCCAGCCCTGCGGGACCTCGGCGAAGAACTCGTAGCGGGCGTTCTCCAGTCGCCGCCGCTCGGCCTCCGCCTCGGCGACCCGGGTGCGGAGGGCGGCCGTGTCGGTGGGGCGGCCGGGGCGGTCCGGGGAGTGGTCGGTCTCGCACTCGCCGAACATGTAGTTCTGCCGGACGCGCTCGACCGTCGGCCACAGCCACATCTGATGCCAGTAGGCGAGTTCGGACCCGCTCCGCGCCGGGTCGGCGTCGGCCTCGACGGCCGCGCACCAGGCGGCCCGCAGGGCCGCGAGCTCCTCGACGACCCCGCCGTGCGCCGGCCAGCACGGCCAGATGCGCAGATGGAGCTGGGGCGCGTAGTGGCGGCCGAACCAGTCGAGCCAGTCGGCCAGGTCCTGCCAGTCCTGCTCCGTGGCCCGCAGCGACCACGGGAGAGGGTCGGGGGCCCCGGCGGCTCCGGAGGTTCCGGCCTCCAGGGCGTTCAGGCGGTCGAGGATCTCCCCCAGGATCTCCTCGACCTGGCCCTGTTCGCGCTTGACGCCCAGGGCGAACTTCTTGATGTGCTCCTCGAGTTCCGCCCGGTAGGCGGCGAAGTCCGAGGTCTTCAGCGCGTCGTCCATGGTCCGTCCCGCCCCTACAGCCACTGGGCCGACGACTCGCCGATGCGCGCCGCACGGGTGGCGTGCTCGCCCGCCCGCAGCGTCTGGCCGTCGCTCCGCCGGTCCCACGGCTCCAGCTCGACGATGACGCCCGGCGCGCCCCGGAAGAGGAGCAGCGCCTGGCCGTGCGGGAGTTGGCGGATCTCCTCGGGGCGCAGGATGCGGCGCTCCCGCTTCACCTCGGAGGTGGTGTGGCCGAAGAGGCGGGCGGTGTCCCGGGAGGTGGACAGCTCGGGCAGCTCGGTCTCGCCGATGAGCTCGGAGAAGCGGCGCAGGGCCTCGATGTCCTTGAGGCCGCCCATCACCAGCGTCGCGGCGGCGTTGTCGAGGAGGGTGGCCGCCTCCTTGTCGCCCCAGCGCAGCCCGGCCTGGGCCAGGGACTGGAGGGCGTAGACGAGGTGGATGCCGTAGCCGCGCGCGTCGGAGGCGAGCGCGGGGAGCTTGGGGAGCGGGGCGACGTTGGCGACCTCGTCCAGGACCAGGCGGAGGAAGGGGTCGAGCCGGCCGGAGGGCATCCGGGGCGCCCGGCGCTTGGCCGCGTCGACGACCTCGCCGAGCAGCATGGTGGTCAGCGGGGAGACGTTGGTCGAGGCGTTGGAGTCGCTGATGAGCACGAGCGTGTCGCGGGAGGCGACGAACCGGTCCGCGTCGAAGACCGGTACGCCTTCCTGGGGTGTCACGCAGCGCAGGACCTTGCGCAGTGCGAGGGGTTCGATCTGGGCGGCGAGGGTCTGCCGGGTGGAGGCGACGGTCTCGTCGGCGCCCGTCGAGACGGAGCGCAGCAGGACGTCCCAGCCGGGCTCGGCGTCCGGGTGGTCGGTGAGGATGGCGCGTGGTTCGCTCGCCTTCTCCAGGTTGGTGGCCCAGCGCATGACGTGCTCGATGGTGCGGCCTTCGAGCGCGGCCGCGTGCAGCAGCCGGGTCAGGGCCGAGGAGGCGGTCTGCTGGAAGAAGCCGGCGTTGGTGGACGAGCCGTCGTCGGCGCCCATGCCGACCGAGAAGGACAGGGCGCGCGAGGTCGCGGTCTCGCCGTCCTGGCAGCCGGCGACCGGGTCCCACACCATGCGCTCCGGCCAGCCGACCGTGTCGAGCGGGTCGAAGACCCACACTTTGCCCTGCAGGGAGCGGGGCCGGGCGATGACGTCGAGGACGTCCGCGCGCGTGGAGGTGACGACGAGCGGGCCGGGCGCGTCGAGGCAGGCGGGGATGACGACGTTGCGGGACTTGCCGCCGCCGGACGGGGCGATGACGGCGATCGAGTCCTCCGGCGTCGCGACGAGCGGCTGCCCGCTGCCGAGCTGGTGGCCCATCCGCCAGCCGAACTCGCGCAGTTCAGCGCGGGCGACGGCCTTGGGGTCGTGGCGGCCGTCCTTGCCGGAGAAGGTCGTGGCCCGGGTCTGCGCGGCGGCGGCCCGTGCGCGGGCCTCGCCGAGGTTGTGGCGCGCCTCGACGGCGGAGGCCAGGCCCTCGCCGCCGGCCCCGCGGGTGCGCCGCGCGCGGGCCCGTACGGCCAGCAGGACCAGGGCGACGGGGACGGCGAGGAGGACGAGCCAGACGCAGACCGTGACGGTGGGCGAGGCGGGCTGGATGCCCTCGTCGCGCAGCCCTTCCAGCGGCCGGTGCAGGGCCAGGGCCTTGAGCGTCGGGACGACGTCCGTCAGGGCCATGCCGTCGGCGGTGGCCACCAGGGCCAGGTGCCAGCCGGCGAAGAGCCCCGCCACGGCGGCGACGCCCTTCGCCAGGGCTATCTCGCCCTGGGGTCCACCGCCCTTTTCCTTCTTGCGTCCCGATTCCCGTGCGTTCGCCACGCGCGGCCCCCGTCCCTCGCCTGCGTTCTGCCAGATCGCAGCGACGGTAACACCCGTGAATCGGGCGAAAACCCCAGGTCAGGGATCTGGGGCAGCATTGTTACGCCGGGTTGACCTCTCCGTTGACCTCCCTCTGGGCCCCACCGGGACTCCACCCCGCCAGCCGGCCGTGTGCCAGATCGACGACGTGCTGGAGGAGGTCGCCGAGGGGGCGTTCGGCCATGTCCGGCCCGACGGCGGCCGGGGAGACATCGAACCGGTGCCGCCCGGGCTCACCTTCACGGACCGGCTCGCCCTCCACGTGGGGGACGTACGCGCCGAACTCCCGCACCTGGGGCCCGTATACACCGGCAGCGACACCGTGGTCCGGCTGCCGGGGCAGCGGGTGCTGTTCGCGGACGACGCCGAGGAGCACCTCCGGTACGTGCGCCGGCTCGCCCGGGAGGGCGTGGAGGCCGGGCTCGCACCGGTCGGCATCCCCCGGCGGGCGGACCTCGGGCCGTATGGCGGCCGGCTCGACCCCGAGTACCTCGTACCAGATCCGCACCGTGCGACCGCCGAGGAGCGGGGGGCCGCTCCGGGCAGCCCGGTCGGCATGACGGCGCTGTTCGGCGAGATGATCGAGTTCCACGACGGGATTCCGGCTTGCCATGCGTGAACGGTGCCCTTGGCCTCTGGAGCGGGGCTGGAACCGTGCTCGTCCGGGGCCGTGGCGTCCCCATTCGCCGGACGGGCTGAACCGCCGTGGCCGGGCCCGCGGTTTCACTGCCACGGCCCGTGAAATTCAGCCCGTCCTGGGGGCACCTCCTGGGGGTCCCCCCGGACGGAGTCTGGGGGAGGTAGCTGGGGGAGTTCGAGGACCGGGGTCCGGGGCGGAGCCCCGTGGAGCGGCGGGTTCGACGGATCCGGCGGCCGCAGGCCATCCGTGCCCGGCCGCCTTCTCGGTCTCCTCAGTCGAAGGGGACGTCCTGTCCCGCGCCGCGTTCCAGGGCCCGTCGGTAGAGCAGGTCGCACGTGACCGCGTCCTCGGCCGGCAGGCCCACGGACGTGAAGACCGTGGTCTCGGCCGCCGACCGGCGGCCCGGGTGGTGCCCGGCCAGGATGTCGCCCAGTTCCGTCAGGGGCGGCCGGGGCGGCAGGGCGCCGTCCGCGACGGCGAGGAGCACGTCCCCCGCCTCGCGCAGCGCGGCGTCGGCGGACTCGACGAAGAGTGAGGCGCGGGCGACGAGCGCGGCGGGCAGCTCCCGGCGGGCCGGGCCGTAACCGCCGACGGCGCTGACGTGCAGCCCTTCGCGGGGCAGCGCGGAGTCCTCGAACAGCGGCTCGGCGGCGGAGGTGACCGTGCAGATCACGTCGGCCCCCGCGACGGCCGTGCCGATGTCCTCGTGGACCTCGGCGTCGATGCCCCGTTCGCGGGCCCAGGCCGCGAGGTCGCGGGCCTTGTCCGCGCTGCGGCTGTGCAGCCGGACGGCGGCCCAGGGCCGGATGCGCGCGAGCCCCTCGACGTGCCCCCTCCCCTGCGCCCCGGCCCCGACGACGGTGAGCACGCGGGCGTCCGGGCGGGCCAGCCGGCCGGTGGCGAGCACGGTCACCGCGGCCGTGCGCAGCCGGGTCACCGCGGTGGCGTCGAGGACGGCGAGCGGGCGTCCCGTCCCCGCGTCGAAGACGGTGGCCAGTCCCTGGACGCCGGGCAGCCCGTGCGCGGGCGCGGCGTCGAAGAGCGTGAGCAGTTTGACCGTGAGCGTCGCCCCGTGCGCGGCGGGCATCAGCAGCAGTTCACCGCCGTCGACGGGCACGGCGGTCCGCGCGAACCCCGGCGCGGCACCGCCCGGCGGGCCGAAGGCGGCCCCGATCCTGTCGGCGAGTTCGGACACGGTCAGCAGACCGTCGATGGTCTGCGCGTCGAGCAGCTTCATAGCTATCCCCTATGGAGATGAGTCGAACGATGTCTTGGACCTCTCAGCCACGCCCGACCTAGGGTCGTGGACATGGCATTGGCAACGCGGACGGACCGACGGCCGTCCATCACGCGTACGTTCTGGGGATCGACCGTCGGCAAGAAGACGGTGATGGCCGTCACCGGACTGATCATGGTGGCGTACCTGGCCGCCCACGCGCTGGGCAACACCAAGATCTTCTTCGGGGCCGGCGACTTCAACGACTACGGTCACTGGCTGCGCGTCATGGGCGCCCCGGTGCTGCACCGCCAGTGGGGCCTGTGGATCGCCCGGGTCGTGCTGGTCGTCGCCGTGGTCCTGCACGCCGTGTCCGCGTACCAGCTGAGCCGCCGCGACATCAGGGCCCGCAACACGCAATACGTGCACAAGCGGCCCCGCGCGAGCTACGCGACCCGCACGATGCGCTGGGGCGGGATCATCCTCGGCCTGTTCATCGTCTGGCACATCCTCGACCTGACCACCGGCACCGTGCACGCGGGCGGCTTCCAGGAGGGTCACCCGTACCAGAACGTGGTGGACACCTTCTCCACCTGGTACGGCAACGTCATCTACATCGTCGCGATGCTCGCCCTCGGGATGCACGTCCGGCACGGCTTCTGGAGCGCCGCGCAGACGCTGGGCGTCGGCAACGCGACCCGCGACCGGATCCTCAAGACCGTCGCCAATGTCCTGGCACTGCTGCTGACCGCGGCCTTCATCTCCGTCCCCGTGGGCGTCATGACCGGAGTGGTGAGCTGACATGAGCTACAGCGAGTACGCGACCGGCGAGCCGGTCGTCGACACCAAGGCGCCCGAGGGGCCGATAGCCGAGCGCTGGGACCGCCGCCGCTTCGAGGCGAAGCTGGTCAACCCGGCCAACCGCCGCAAGCAGACCGTGATCGTCGTGGGCACCGGGCTCGCGGGCGGCGCGGCCGGCGCGACCCTGGGCGAACAGGGCTACCACGTCGTCCAGTTCTGCTACCAGGACTCCCCGCGGCGCGCCCACTCGATCGCCGCGCAGGGCGGCATCAACGCCGCCAAGAACTACCGCAACGACGGCGATTCCGTCCACCGTCTGTTCTACGACACCGTCAAGGGCGGCGACTTCCGGGCCCGCGAGTCCAACGTCCACCGCCTCGCCCAGGTCTCGGTCGAGATCATCGACCAGTGCGTGGCACAGGGCGTGCCGTTCGCCCGGGAGTACGGCGGTCTGCTCGACACCCGCTCCTTCGGCGGCGTGCAGGTCTCCCGCACGTTCTACGCCCGCGGCCAGACGGGCCAGCAACTGCTGCTCGGCGCCTACCAGGCGCTCAGCCGCCAGGTCGCGGCGGGCAATGTGGAGTTGCACCCGCGCACCGAGATGCTCGACCTGATCGTCGTCGACGGCAAGGCCCGCGGCATCGTCGCCCGCGACCTGGTCACCGGCCGCATCGACAGCTACTTCGCCGACGCGGTCGTGCTCGCCTCCGGCGGCTACGGCAACGTCTTCTACCTCTCCACCAACGCGAAGAACTCCAACGCCACCGCCGCCTGGCGGGCCCACCGGCGCGGCGCGTACTTCGCCAACCCCTGCTTCACCCAGATCCACCCCACCTGCATCCCGCGCTCCGGCGACCACCAGTCCAAGCTGACGCTGATGAGCGAGTCGCTGCGCAACGACGGCCGCATCTGGGTGCCCAGGGCGAAGGGCGACGACCGGCCGCCCGCCGAGATCCCCGAGGACGAGCGCGACTACTACCTGGAGCGCATCTACCCGTCCTTCGGCAACCTCGTGCCGCGCGACATCGCCTCCCGCGCCGCGAAGAACGTCTGCGACGAGGGCCGCGGCGTCGGCCCCGGCGGGCAGGGCGTCTACCTCGACTTCGCCGACGCCATCCAGCGGCTGGGCCGCGAGGCCGTCGAGGCGAAGTACGGCAACCTCTTCGACATGTACGAGCGCATCACGGCGGAGAACCCGTACGAGGTGCCGATGCGCATCTACCCCGCGATCCACTACACGATGGGCGGGCTCTGGGTCGACTACGACCTCCAGACCACGATCCCGGGCCTGTTCGCCGTCGGCGAGGCCAACTTCTCCGACCACGGGGCCAACCGGCTCGGCGCCTCCGCGCTGATGCAGGGCCTGGCCGACGGCTACTTCGTCCTGCCGTCGACCATCAACGACTACCTCGCCCGCAACCCGCACCGCGACGAGGTCGACGCCACCCACCCGGCGGCCGTCGCCGCGGTCACCGAGACGACGGAGCGCCTGGAACGGCTGCTCGCCGTCGACGGCGACCGGACGCCCGACTCCTTCCACCGGGAGATCGGCGAACTGATGTGGGAGTACTGCGGGATGGCCCGCACCGAGGAGGGCCTGCGCAAGGCCCTGGAGACGATCCCGCAGATCCGCGAGGAGTTCTGGCGCCGGATCAAGGTGCCCGGCACCGGCGAGGAGTTCAACCAGTCGCTGGAGAAGGCCAACCGGATCGTCGACTACCTGGAACTCGCCGAGCTGATGTGCCTCGACGCGCTGCACCGGTCCGAGTCCTGCGGCGGCCACTTCCGCGAGGAGTCCCGGACCGAGGGCGGCGAGGCCGCCCGCAAGGACGAGGAGTTCTCGTACGCCGCCGCCTGGGAGTTCACGGCCACCGGCGACGCCCCCGTCCTGCACAAGGAAGACCTCGTCTTCGAGTACGTCCACCCCACCCAGCGGAGCTACGCATGAGGCTCACCCTGCGCGTCTGGCGGCAGAAGAACGCCGACGCCCCCGGCGCCATGGCCACCTACGAGGTGGACGGCATCTCCCAGGACATGTCGTTCCTGGAGATGCTCGACACCCTCAACGAGAAGCTCATCCTGGAGGGCGAGGAACCCGTCGCCTTCGACCACGACTGCCGCGAGGGCATCTGCGGCGCGTGCAGCCTGGTCATCAACGGCGACGCGCACGGCCCCGAGCGCACCACCACGTGCCAGCTCCACATGCGGACGTTCCGGGACGGCGACACCATCGACATCGAGCCGTGGCGCGCCACGGCCTTCCCGGTGGTCAAGGACCTCGTCGTGGACCGGTCCGCGTTCGACCGGATCATCGGGTCGGGCGGCTACATCAGCGCCCCCACCGGTTCCGCGCCCGAGGCGCACTCGACGCCCGTGCCCAAGCCGGACGCCGACTTCGCCTTCGAGCACGCCGAGTGCATCGGCTGCGGCGCGTGCGTCGCGGCCTGCCCCAACGGCTCGGCGATGCTCTTCACCTCGGCGAAGATCAACCACCTCAACGTGCTGCCGCAGGGCGCGCCCGAGCGCGAGTCCCGCGTCCTGAACATGGTCGCCACCATGGACGAGGAGGGGTTCGGCGGCTGCACCCTCACCGGCGAGTGCGCCACCGCCTGCCCGAAGGGCATCCCGCTGCCCTCCATCGCCGCCATGAACAAGGAATGGCTGCGCGCCACCCGGAGGGCGGGGCGGCGGTAGCCCGGGGGCGGACTTGTTATGTTCATGGAGTGACGGACGAGGGCTGGCTGAGGGTGCCGCTCGGCGGCGACGCCGAGCGGTGGACGACCCGTTCGCGGACCCGCCGGGTGCTCTTCGTGGTGCACAACGTCACGTCGGCCACCCGGCTGCTCGACGTCCTGCCCCTCTTCGACGACGACCTGCGCCTGCAACTGCTGGTCACCTGCACCGGATCGTCGCCCTTCCTCGCGGGAGTACCGGAACTGATGGCGGCGGCGGGCCTCCCCGTCCTCCCCTGGGAACAGGCGAAGGCGACCCCGGTGGACCTCGCGATATCGGCGAGCTACGGCGGCGAACTGGAGCTTCTCCAGGGCGACTTGGCCGTGCTCTCGCACGGGGTTGGCTACAATAAGAGATTGGCGAAGCCGGGAGCCGCCGGGAGCCGCCGGGAGCCGCCGGGAGCCGCCGGGAGCCGCCGGGAGCCGCCGGGCCCGGTGCCCGGGGCGCGTCCGCCGCTGCCGTCGAACCCGCCGTTGCACGGGGCTCCGCCCCGGACCCCGGTCCTCAAACGCCGGACGGGCTGAATTTCACGGACTGTCGCAGTGAAACTGCGGGCCCGACCCAGGCGTTTCAGCCCGTCCGGCGTTTGAGGACGCGCCCGAAGGGCGCTCCCGCCGCAGGCGGCAACGGCGCCGCACCCGGCAACGCGCAAGCCGGCGCCAGCGAACCCGCACCGATATTCGGGCTCTCGCCCGACTGGCTGCTCCATGGCGGCCACCCCATCGCCACCGCCACCGTCCTCTCCCACCCCGAGCAGCTCGCCCGGCTGGAAGCCGCCTGCCCCGAGGCCGTCCCGACAGCGCGCCTCGCGGGCGATCCCTGCTTCGACCGGATCCTCGCCGCGCTCCCCCACCGCGACCGCTTCCGCCGGGCCCTCGGCGTCGCCGAGGGCCAGCGGCTGATCGTGGTCAACTCGACCTGGTCCCCCGGCTCCCTCTTCGGCGACGGCGACGGCAACGGCGAGGAGGGCGACCTGCTGCCGTCCCTGCTCCCCCGGCTCGCGGCCGAACTCCCCGCCGACGAGTACCGCACGGCCGCCGTCCTCCACCCCAACATCTGGCACGGGCACGGCCCCGGCCAGGTCCGCGCCTGGCTGGACCGGGCCCGCCGGGCGGGTCTGGTCCTCGTACCGCCGCTGGAGGGCTGGCGGCAGGCGCTGATCGCCGCCGACTGCGTGCTCGGCGACCACGGGTCCGTCACCTATTACGCCGCCGCCATCGGCAGGCCCGTCCTGCTCGGCGCGTTCCCGGACACCGCCCTCGACCCGGACTCGCCCGTCGCCGCCCTGGGCCGGACCGCGCCCCGCCTGCGGCCGTACGACGGGCTGCGGGCCCAGCTCGACCGGGCCGTCGACACCCACGACCCGGGCCGCTACCGGGAGCTCGCCGCGCAGGTCAGTTCGGACCCGGGCCGGTCGGCGGAGCTGCTGCGCCGGGTCTTCTACGGGCTGATCGGCATCCCCGAGCCCGCGGACCGGCCCGCTCTGCTCGACCGGCTGCCGCTGCCCGCCCACGAGCCCGCCGAACGCACCGCGCCCGTCAGGGTCCTGACCCGGCTGCTCGGCGCCGGGCCGCCGGAGATCGCCGTCGTCCGCCACGCGGACGGGGCGGACGGGCCGGAGGACGACGGCATCGGCTGGGACGCGCACACGGCGGTGCACGAGGACACCCGGGACCCCGGACGGCTGCGGATCGCCGACGTGATCGTGCGGTACGGGCCCCCGGCGGACCCCCGGCTCGGCCCGCCCGCCGCGTGGACGGCGGAGGTACTCGCCCGGCACCCGGGGTGCGCGCTGGCGGCCTGGGTGACCGGCCCGGACCGCTGCGCGGTGCGCGCCCGCGGCGGCGGGCCGCTGCGGCTGTCCGCCGCGCCGGGCCCGGACGGACGGCCCGACCTGTGCGACCCCGCGGCGTACGCTTCCGCGCTCCACGCGTGGCTGGCGTCCGGCAAGTCGGCGGAGGAGGCCATGGCCTCGGGCATCACCGTCGTCACGGGAACGGCCCACCACCGGGTGACCGTCGAGGAGTGGCGACAGCCGGGTCAGTGACCGGCGGCCGCCAGCCGGGCGTCGACGCGGGCCACCGCGCCCGCGTCGCCCGCCTTCTCGTACAGCGCCCGCGCCTGCCGCAGGAAGTCCGCCTCGCCCGCGCGGTCGCCCGACTCCGCGGCGCACCGGGCGCGCAGCTCCGCCGCGTCCGCGAGCTGCCCCTCCGCGCCCTCCGCCGCCATGGTCGCGAGGGCGTCGTCGAGTGCCGCGCACGCGGCGGCCGGGTCACCGGCGGCGAGCAGGGTCTCGCCCAGGCTCATCCGGACACGGCCCTCGTTGTAGCGGTCGCGCTCGGCGAGCTCCTGGAAGCAGGCGAGGGCGTGCCGCAACTGCCGTACGGACTCGTCGAACCGCCGGCTGCCGCCCAGGGCCCTGCCGATGTGGTGCTCCAGGAGGGCGAGGCCGCGCGGCACGTCGGCCGCGCCCTCCTCCTCCGGGCCGATCGCGCGCAGGATCAGCCGCGCGTGCCGGAAGTGTTCCTCGGCGTCCTCGTAGCGCCACTGCCGCAGGCACAGCAGCCCGAGTGCCTCGGTGGCGGTGGCCCGGCCCCGGCGGTGTCCGGCGGCCCGGTCGGCCTCGGCGGCGGCCGTCAATTCCCGCTCGGCATCGGTGAACTGACGGAGTCCCAGGTAGGCGAAGGCGAGCTGGGTCCGCATCCGGCCCTCCGCCCGGAGGTCACCGAGGCGGCGGGCGGCGGCCAGGCCCCGGAGGTGGGTGGCCACCCACTGCTCGTGGAAGCCGAGGCGCAGGTGCAGCGCCCACATCGCCTCGCACAACTGCCAGGCGAGGCCGTCGAATCCGTGCTCCTCCGCGGCCCGTACGGCCTCGGCGAGGTTCTCGCGCTCGCGCCGGAGCCCGTCGAGGGCGGCGCGGCGGCCGTCGGGGTCGTCGGCGACGGGCGCCCCGTCCAGCGCCGCGTAGGCGGGTCCGAGGTGCCAACGGGCGGGAATGACACGCTTGTCGGCGGCCGCGGCGAAGTCCAGGTACCACCTGATCACCCGCCGGACGGCGTCCCGCGCGCCCTCGCGGCCCTCCTCCTCCAGGGCCTGCCGCCCGGCGTGGTGGCGCACGAGGTCGTGGAAGCGGTGGCGCCCGTCGGCGGCCTCCTCCAGGAGCCGGGCCGCGGCGAGGTCCCGGAGCAGTCGGCGGGCCTCCTCCGTGCCGGTGCCCGCGGCCGCCGCGGCCGCGCCGACGGGGACGGTGGGCCAGGGCCACGTCCCGAGCAGCCGGTAGAGGCGGGCGGCGGCGGGCGTCAGGGCCCGGTAGGCGAGGCCGGTGGCGTGCCGGGCGGCCTCGGAGGGCGCCGGGTCCAGGGTGGCGAACTCCCGCTCCAGGGCGGCCCAGTCCACCTCGTCCCGCCCTGCCGCCCGCGCGCCCGTCTCGCACAGCGCGAGCGGCAGGCCCCCGCAGCGCGCCACGACCGCCTCGGCGTGCGCGCGCTGCGGACCGACCGGCTCCGGTCCGACGATCCGGGTGAGCAGCAGCAGCGCGTCCTCGTCGCCCAGCGGACCGAGGCGGAGGAGGCGGGCGCCGTTGCCCACCAGCTCCGGGAGCCCGTGGCGGCTGGTGACGAGGGTGAGCGAGCCGGGCCCCGTGCCGAGCAGCGGGGCGACCTGGGCCGCCGTGTGGGCGTTGTCGAGGACGGTGACCAGGCGCAGGCCCGCGGTGCGGTCGCGGTAGAGGTCGAGCTGGCCCTGCTCGTCGGCGGGCACCCGGTCGGCCGGCACGCCGAGGCCGTGCAGGAACCGTACGAGCACCCCGGACGGGGTGACGGCGCGGGCCGGGCCGTCACCGCCGAGGTCGGCGTAGAGCTGGCCGTCGGGGAACCGGTCGGCGAAGGCGCGGGCGAAGTGCACGGCCGTGGCGGTCTTCCCGACACCGCCGGGGCCGGTGAGCACGACGACGCGCGGGGCGCCGGCGGCCGGGGCCGGGTCGTCGAGCAGGGCGGTGAGGGCGTCCCGTACGGGTTCGCGGTCGGTGAAGACGGCCGTGCCGGGCGGGAGCAGCCGGGGGCGGTGCGCCCCGGCGAGGGCGGGCACGGGTGCGGCGGCGGCCCGCAGCAGCTCGGTCTCGCGGGCCCAGGCGACGAGCTCGGCGGAGAAGTCCGCGTCCTCCCCGGCCTGTTCGAGGAGCTCGGCGAGGAGGGTGCGGCGGGCTTCCGGGTCGGTGGGGACGGTGGGCGGGGTGCCCGTGCGACCCCGGCTCCACCGCCGGCGGGCGAAGGCCGCGAGGCGTTCGGTGCTGCGGCGCCCCACCTCGCCCGCGGCGCCGGACAGCATGTCCGACGTGGCCGTGTTCACGGCCGACACCACCACCGCCATCGTGAACGGATCCACGTACGCCCTCCCCGGCTCGCCGATCCGCTCACGCTATCGGGAAGATCGCGCCGAGAGGGCGGGTTCCGGCCGCCGGACGGGCCGTCGGTCTCGGGGCACGAGACCGGAGCCCGTCCGGCGATCGGGAACCGGGTCCGGGGCGGGGCCCCGGCGCGGTCATACCTCGTGGGACGAGGTCACGACTTGTTGATGCAGGTGTTGCCCGAGGCACCGTTCAGCAGGCCGACGATGTCGATGCTGTTGCCGCACAGGTTGATCGGCACGTGCAGCGGGATCTGGATGACGTTGCCGGAGATGACGCCGGGCGAGTGGGCAGCCACGCCGTTGGCGTCGGAGTCGGCCACGGCCACCCCTCCGGTGAGGCCCGCGAGCGCGGCGCCGAAGGTGGCGGTGAGAGCGACGGTTTTGGCGATTCGTGACATGCGGAGACACCTTTGTTCACTCGTACTGTGGGAGGCACCCGACCGGTGACAGCCGGGGTGAGGATCAACGGCTGTTAGTCACAAAGGTTTCGTACATGGAGCGGACGGGTGACTCCACGACTTACCACCCTCTGTCCGGACATCCACGGCATAGGGCCGGACGGCTGAACCCGGGGCCTCCCACAGCCCGGCCCGTTCAGCCGTCCGTCACGCCTTCTCCGTCACCTCTTGCCCGTCACCCCTTCTCCGCCGCCATTCGCACCGCGAAGGCCGTGAGCTCCTCCGACCAGCCCGTCGCCAGCCGCGTCGACGTGGCGATCCGGGCGGCCCGGTCGACCAGTTCGCGGATGTGGCGCTCGGCGATGCCGCGCTCCTCGCGCTCCAGGAGGATCTCCCGCAGCAGCTCGGCGTCCCAGTCGTACTCCGGTCCGCCGTCGAGGAAGCCGCGCAGCCGCCAGGCGGCGTGCAGGGCGCGGGCGTAGGCGTCGTAGGTGATGTCGAGGTCGGGGCGGCCCGCGAGGGCGCCGCCCAGGCGCAGCGGGTGCCGCATCGCGTACCAGCCGGCGGTGCAGCCCCGGTCGCATCCCGCTATGCACCGACCGGGCCAGGGGTCGTCCAAGTACTCCGCGGTCATCGCCTCGTGGGCGTAGGTGCCGACGGCCCGCTCCAGACGGAGCTCGTCCCAGATCCGCCGGGCGGCGGCGGGCAGCCGCGCCGCGAGCCGGTCGGCGAGGGTGAGGGAGAGGTCGCCTGCGAGGGTCGCGGTGGACTCGCCGAACCGCCCGGCGTCCCCCGCCCAGCCGTTGCGCTCGTGCTCGGCGGCACGGCTGATGTGCAGGGTGGGGATGCCGCGGCGCAGGGCGGCGTTGTCGCGGACGTCGCTGCGGATGAGGGTGCAGGTGTCGAGGAGTTCGAGGGCGGCCGAGGCGTCGACGGCCCGGTCGGACGACGGGCCGTCCGGGTCGCCGCCCGCCGCGAGGTAGCCGGTGAGCAGGATGACCGGACGGATCCGGTCGATGCCCACGGCGACGAGCTCGGCGAGGGACTCGATCAGCCCCGCGCCCCGGGTGTCGGCGCTGCGCCAGCGCCGGTGCTCCTCGTTGAGGAGGCCGCGCAGGCGGTCCTCGACGCGGTCGAGCATGCCCGCGCGCTGGAGTTGGGGGGCCACCTCCTGGGGCGCCGGCGAGCGCGGCAGCCTGGGTTGCGCTGTCATCAAGTGCCTCCCTGGATCGGCTCCGGCCTGCGACCGGCCGGGCCGGCGGGGGTGTCCCGCCGCCCCCGGCGGAGGCTGACCGGCCAGAAGGCTTCCCAGCGGAGCGCGTCGGAAGCGGTGTTTTCCTGCCATACCGGAACACGCCATGGGCCTGGATTCCGGCCGGTGTCCGTTGTGCGGGCGCGGCCGGGACGGGCGTCCGAGTGGCTCATATTGGGCTGTTGCGCGAACGCGCCGGGTACGGCATCCGGCCACGGCCCGGTGCCCGGCCGTCTGTACAGCTCCCGCGGCCACCGCTAGAACGGATCGGGACGGACGGGACACGACGGTGGGACACGGCGGGGAGAGGCCGATGCGCAGGATCGCGATCGTCGGCGCGGGGCAGGCCGGACTGCAGCTGGCCCTCGGGCTTCGGGCGCACGGCTACGACGTCACCGTGCACGCGGCCCGCACGCCCGGCGAGGTGCGCGGCGGGCCCGTGCTCTCCACCCAGTTGTTGTACGGCCCCGCCCATGCCCTGGAGCGCGCGGCCGGGCTCGCCCTGTGGGAGGCGGAGACACCCGCGATGACGTCGCTGCGCGTCATCCCCACGGACCCCGCGGGCTCGCCCCTGCGCGGCATCGCCGCCTCGTTCGACGAGCCCGTGCACTCCGTCGACCAGCGGGTGAAGACGGCGCGCTGGCTGGAGCTGTTCGAGGAGCGGGGCGGCCGGGTCGCCTACGGCGGCGTCGGGCCCGAGCAGGTGGAGCGGATCGCCGCGGCGCACGACCTGACGGTGGTCGCGGCCGGCCGCGGCCCGCTGGCGGAGCTCTTCGGCCGGGACGAGCGGCACAGCCCGTACGACCGCCCGCGGCGCACCCTGGCCGCGCTGTACGTGCACGGCATGGCGGCCCGGCCGGACGCCCCCGGTCCGCAGGTGCGCGGCAACCCCGTGGCCGGCCAGGGCGAGTTCTTCACCATGGAGGGCCTCACCCTCGACGGGCCCTGCGGCATGCTGCTGTGGGAGGCCGTGCCCGGCGGCGCCCTCGACCGCTGGCAGGACCGGCCGGGGCCGGACGAGGTCCTCGCGCGCACGCTGGACCTGCTGCGGACCCACCTCCCCTGGGAGTACGAACTGTGCGCGGGCGCCCGGCCGACCGACGCGGGCGCCGCCCTCGTCGGGGCCGTCACGCCCGTCGTCCGGCACCCCGTGGCACGGGTCGGGGCCGACGGCGCCCACGTCCTCGGCATGGCCGACGCCGTCGTCCTCAACGACCCGGTGACGGGCCAGGGCGCCAACAGCGCGGCCCGTTGCGCCGACACCTACCTCCGCGCGGTCCTCGACCACGGCGACCGGCCCTTCGACCGGACGTGGATGCTGCGGACCTTCGCCGCGTTCTGGGAGCACGCCCGGCACGCGGTGGCCTTCACCAACCTGATGCTGGCGGAGCCGCCCGAGCACGTGCGCCGCGTCCTGGCCGCGGCGGCGGAGCACCCGGAGGTCGCCCACCGCTACACCAACGGCTTCGCCGACCCGGCCGGCCTCCAGGACTGGTTCCTGGACGCGGACCGCGCCGACGCGTACCTGGCCGCCGTGACCGGGCGGCTGGTGCCGGACGCCTGAGCGGGGCCCGGACGGGGGCGGTAGCCTGGATTCCGGTGGCAGCCCGTACCGGCCGCCGCGCGGTGGTGGGGCCCGCCGTACCCGAACCGCGGCACGGACGCCGCCAACGGTCCCTATTCGCTGGCTCGCTGCGAGTAGGAGGCATCAGCACATGGGCTCTTCACGAGCCGTCGCGGACAGCACGCCCGTCCGCGCACCCGTCGCCGGGCGGCCCGCCGGGCACGGGCAGTGGCCTGTCGTCTGCGCGGTGTCCGCCGGCGGTGGCATCGGAGCCGCCGCGCGCTACGGGGCCGGGCTGCTGTGGCCCGCCGCGCACGGCGCGTTCCCCTGGACCACGTTCCTGGTCAACACGGCCGGCTGCGCCCTGATCGGCGCCCTGCTCGTGGTGATCGCCGATCTCGCGGCGCCGCACCGGCTGCTGCGGCCCTTCCTCGGCACCGGTGTGCTGGGCGGCTTCACCACGTTCTCCACGTACGCCGTGGACGTCCGGCGGCTGGTGGCCGACGGGCACACGGCCACCGCGCTCGCCTACCTGGCGGGCACGCTGCTCGCCGCGCTCGCGGCGGTGTGGGCGGCGGCGGGCCTGACCCGGCTGGTCCTGCGCCGGAAGGCGGCACGATGAGCATCCACACGAACGCGCTGCGGCTGACGGTCGTCGTCGGCGAGTCCGACACCTGGCACCACCGGCCGCTGCACTCCGAGATCGTGCACCGCGCCCACGCGGCGGGGCTCGCGGGCGCCAGTGTCTTCCACGGCGTCGAGGGCTTCGGCTCGTCCTCCGTCGTGCACACCGCCCGGCTGCTGTCGCTGAGCGAGGACCTGCCCGTGGCCGTGGTCGTCGTCGACGCCGAGGAGCGCGTACGGCCCTTCGCGGCGGAGGTCCGCGAGCTCGTCGGCTCGGGCCTCGTCTTCCTGGACGAGGTCGAGGTCCTGCCGCCGCGGGAAGACCGGGAAGACCGAGAAGACGGGGCCACGGCGTGAACTGGCTCCTCGTCGTCGCCGGCGCCATGGTGGGCGCCCCGATGCGCTATCTCACCGACCGCGCCGTGCAGTCGCGGCACGATTCCGTCTTCCCGTGGGGCACGTTCACCGTCAACGTGACGGGATGTCTGGTCCTCGGCCTGCTCACGGGCGCCGCCGTGCCGCAGCACTGGCAGCTCCTCCTGGGCACGGGCCTGTGCGGCGCCCTCACCACGTACTCGACGTTCTCGTACGAGACCCTGCGGCTGGCTGAGGAGGGCGCGGCCCTCCAGGCGGTGGCCAACACCGCCGGGAGCGTGGTGTGCGGCCTGGGCGCGGCGTGGGCGGGGGTGGCGCTGGGGCAGGCGGTCGGCTGACCGGCCGTCCGGCTATTCCTCCGGGGAGCCCAGGTGCTCCAGCAGCACCGCCCGCAACTCGCGGGCGGCGCGCGGCGGGGCGACGTCCTTGCGGTGGGCGACCGCGATCGTCCGCCGCATCCGCGTGCCCTCGAACGGCGTGACCCGCAGGCCCGAACGGGCCGCGACCATGCCGGGCACCACGGCCAGCCCGAGGCCCGCGCGGACGAAGCCGAGGACCGCGTCCATCTCGCCGCCCTCGACGGTGAAGGACGGTTCGAAGCCCGCCGCCCGGCACGCCGCGGTGGTGATCTCCCGCAGGTCGTAGCCGCGCCGGAACATCACCATCGGCCGGTCCGCCAGCTCCGCGACCTTGAGGGCGGGGCGCTCGGTGGGCGGCGGCGCCGAGGGGGCGGTGACGACGACGAGGTCCTCGCGGAGCAGTTCGGTGGTGGCCAGCGCGGGCGCGCCCACGGCCAGCGGGGTGATGATCAGGGCGAGGTCGAGGCCCCCGGCGGCGAGGGTGCGGACGAGGTCCTGGGAGCCGCCCTCGTCGATGACGAGCTCGATGCCCGGGTAGCGCGCGTGGTAGGTGTGCAGCACGTCGGGCACGAGGCTCGCGCAGAGGCTGGGCGGCGCGCCGAGCCGTACCCGGCCGCGCCGCAGCTGGGCCACTTCCTGGACCTCGCGGCGCGCCCGCTCCATGTCGGCGAGGATCTGCCGGGCCAGCGGCAGCAGCACCTCGCCCGCGTCGGTGAGGCCGATGTTGCCCCGGGCGCGGTGGAACAGCTCGGCGCCCAGCTCCCGTTCGAGGGCGCGGATCTGCTGGGAGAGCGACGGCTGGGCGACGTGCAGCGCGTCCGCGGCCCGGGTGAAGTGGCGGATCTCGGCGAGGGCGGCGAAGTAGCGGAGCTGCTGGAACTGCACCCGCGCATCGTATAGAGCCGGGATCCGCCGGGGCGGGCCGGTCGGCCGGCCCGCCCCGGCCGGGCCCGGTGGCTTCCTCCCCGGTGGTTTCCTCAGCGGGCTCCGAACACCTGGGTCCACCGGGGGCCGCCCGGCGCGTGGTTCACGCCGACGCCGATCTCCTTGAAGGAGCAGTTGAGGATGTTCCTGCGGTGGCCGTCGCTGTGCATCCAGGAGTCCATGACCGAGGCCGGGTCCTGCTGCCCGTACGCGATGTTCTCGCCGTAGGTGCTCCACCGGTACCCGGCGGCGGTGATGCGCTCGCCGGGGCCGGCGCCGTCGGGGTTGGTGTGGTCGAAGAAGCTACGGGCGGCCATGTCGTCGGAGTGGCCCTGCGCGGCCCGGTCCAGGGTGGCGTTCTCGGTGACGGGTGAGCATCCCGCCTTCGCGCGCTCGGCGTTGACGAGGGCGGTGACCTGCGCGCCCAGCGAACCGCCGCCGGAGCCGGTGGGTGCCTTGGGGGCCTTCGGGGCGGGGCGGGCGACGGTGGGGTCCGGCTTCGGCTCCGGTGCGTCGCCGCTGCCGCTCGGCGCGGGTGCGGAGGCCGAGGCGGACGCGCTCGCCTTGGGCGAGGTGCTCGCCGAAGCGGACGGGGAGGGGGAGGAGGACGGCGCGGCGCTCGGCGGCAGCGCGGCGGTGGAGGCGTCCAGTGCCTTCACCTTGGCGGGTATCTCCTCGCCCGCCGAGACGGGCCGGTCCGTACCGTCCGAGGAGTCGGCGAAGAAGTGGAGACCGCCCAGGACGCCGCCCGCGACGACGGCCAGGGCCGCGGCCCCGGCGGCGGCCCGCTTCACGGCGCGGGGCCGGGCGGCGCGGTGACCGTGCGACGCGCGGCCGCCGCCGCCACAGTGCCGGGCGGCGTGCGAAGAGGCACCGTGCGAAGAGGCAGCATGTGAAGGAGCCGCGTGTGAAGGAGCCGCGTGGGAGGCGGCCGGAGCGGAACCGGGAGTCGCCGTCGTCGCCGACGCCGCCTGGGTGTCGAGCACCGCGCCGCCGCCCCACCAGCCGAGCAGCGTGCCCGCCACCGGCACCAGCCCGAGGCCGACGAGCAGCCGCTCCGCCGGGACCAGCGCCGACCAGGCGCCGCCGCAGGCGCCGCAGGCCCGTGCGTGCCGGGCGATCCGCTTGCGCCACAGCGCGGACGGGACGCCGTCCCAGGGGGCGACGAGTTCGGCGAGCTCCCGGCAGCGGGGGGCCGCGCCCAGGGCCCGTACGACGCCCCGGGCCGTCTCCAGCTGCTCCTTGGTGCGCTGGACGCGGACGGCCGTGTGCGCGGGCGTCAGCTCCAGGGCGGCGGCGACCTCGGGGCGGGTCAGCTCGCCGGCCGCCTCCAGCCACCACAGGGAGAGCACGGTCTGCTCGCCCTCGTCGAGCCAGCGGGTGGCCTCGGCGACCTCCTTGCGCTGGCCCTCCAGGCCCAGCCGCACGATGGTCAGGTCGACGAAGTCCGCGCGGGGGTCGGGGACTTCGGCGACTTCCTGCAAGCCACTGACGGGCGCCTCGGGGCGGCCCCGCCAGTGGCTCCGTATCTGGTTGGTCGTGATCGCGACGAGCCAGGAGCGGAAGCGGGCCGGGTCCCGGAGCTCGTCCAGGCCGTTGATGACCCGGAGCATGGTCTCCTGGACCACGTCGTCGACGTCGGCGTGGCCGTCGAGGGCCCGGCCGACGATGTTGTAGACGAGCGGCAGGCAGTCGGCGACGAGCTCGTCCTGTGCTGCCGCGTCCCCGGCCCGCGCCGCCTCGACCACGGCCACGCTGTCACTCTTCACGCCGCGCCACCCCTTCTCGCTTTTCCGTTCGGTCCGACACATAGGAGACGCGGGGCGCCGTTCGGGATAACAGAAAAGAAGAAAGAATTTCTCAGCCGTGTTCCAGGAACTCCGTGAGGATGCCGGGAGCCGCCTCCTCCGCGAAGCCGGCCGCTTCCGCCGCCGCCATGTCCCGGACGCGGTAGCCGGGTTCGCCCGCCGCGACGGCCGCGGTCACCGCGACCACCCCGGCCCGCCGCGAGAACGGGGTGTCCGTGAACGTCCACGCCAGCACGGCCCGCCGGTCCAGCACCGTGGTGTCCCGGGCGAACGTGCCCGACCGCACCACCAGATGGCGGCCGCGGACGGCGTGCCCCAGCCCCTCGTACGCGCCGCGGGCCAGCCCGTACGCGAGCGGCGCGGCCACCAGCGCGTAGCCCGCCGCGCAGTACAGCAGCACCGGCGTGAGCAGCAGCCCGAGCACGGCCAGTGCGACCGCCGGGGGCAGGACGCAGCAGACGAACGCCCGGACGACCCGCCTGCGGAGGGCCACGCGCGGATGCGGCGTCAGCCCGTCCGTGTCCACGGGCCCGCCCAGCACGCCCGCGCACACGCGCACCGCCTCGGCGCGCGGCGCGGGCGGCAGCACGACGCTGCGCTTGCGGTTCTCCTCGCGGGAGCCGAGGCCGCCCGCGACCGCCCGTACGGTCGCGCCGCCGCCGGCGCGCAGCAGGAGGGGTTCGCGCAGGGTCACACCGCGCAGGCGGGCGCGCTCGATGGAGACGGAGCGGGTCGTGAACAGGCCGCGGCGCACCCGCAAGGTGCTCGAATCAGTCCATTCCAGGCGGAAGTTCCACCAGTTCTCGACGTAGAGCACGACCGCGCCCACGCTGCCGAGGGCGGTGACGGCGAGGAGCGCCAGCGGGACGGTCAGCCACAGGACGCTGTTGCCGAACTCCTTGAACGCGTGCCGCACGAAGCCGATGCGCCACGGCTCCACGCCGATCCCGTCCAGCACCCGCCAGACGGTCCCGGCGACGGCGAAGACCCCGCCGAACACCCAGAACGTCAGCGGCGCGTAGCGCAGCCAGCGGGGGTCGGCGGTGGCGAGCACGGGGTCGGTGGTGGTCCGCGTCCCGGCGCGGGCGAGGAGTTCGGCCCGCAGCCGTACGGCCTCGGCGCGGGAGAGGCCCTCCAGTGACAGGCCCTTGCCGTTGCCGCCGGTCCCGGCGCGCAGCACGACGAGCCCGAGGACGCGCTGCACGGGGCCGGCGGTGAGGTCGACGTTGCGGATGCGGTGCAGCGGTATCGCCCGGACGCTCCGGGTGAACAGGCCCGTGTGCACTTCCAGGGCGTCGGCGGTGACCCGGAACCGGGTGCGCCGCCAGGTGATCAGCCCGGCCGTGGTGATCACGCCGAAGACCGTGCCGACGACGGCGAGGGTGATCCAGGCCCGGGTGTCCAGGCGGCCGCCGGTGGCGAGCGCGGTGAGGGCGAGCGAGCCGAGCGGCGCGCCCATCCAGGTGCAGTGGACGGCCAGCATGCGCGGGTCGAGGGTGCGCCACTCCCGACCGCTCATGCCGCGTCCTCGGAGACCTCGGGGCCCTCGGGTACCGGACGGGCGGCGTCGGCGATGCGCTCCGCGAGGTGCGCGGCGTCGGCGTCGGACAGCCCGGCGATCCGGACGTCGCCCGCCGTGGACGCGGTGGTGACGGTGACCGTGGCGAGGCCGAAGGCCCGCTGGACGGGGCCGCGCGTGGTGTCGACGGTCTGCACCCGGGCCAGCGGGGCGATCCGCCGCTTCTGCCACAGCCAGCCGCTCGCCGCGTAGACGGCGTTCTCCCCCACCTCCCACGCGTGGACGCGGTAGCGCAGGCGCGGCATGACGAGCTGGTAGCCGAGCGCGGGCAGCACCAGCACGACCAGCAGCAGCGGCCCGAGCCAGGCCAGCGCCCCGGGAAAGAACAGCAGGGACAGCACCAGCAGCACGACGGCCACCGCGACCATCGGCCCGCCGACCGTCAGCGCCGCCTGCACCGCCCACCACCGCCGCGCCCGCGGATCGACCCCGTTCCGCGGCGGCCGCAGCCGCACCTGTGAACGCCCCTGCCCGGCCATGTCCGCCCCCGTCCGCTCCCCGTTCGATTCCACTCCCAGGGTCGCAGACCACGCGATGAGGGCCCAAAACGGCGGCGGTTACCCCCGGCCGGACCGGCTCACGGCCTCCGGGTTACAGCCTCCGCCTCCGCCGCCTCCAGGATCTGGCGGATCTCGGCGAGCACCAGCCCGAGCGCGTCTCCGGTCTCCGCGGCCTGCGCGGCGTTCTCCAGTTCGCGCAGGCGGGCCGCGCGCTCGGGGTGACGCTCGATGGCGATGAACACGGCCCAGTAGTGCACGAAGGTCCGCAGCGGGGCGAAGCTCTGCAACTGCTGTGCGTTGGTCGTCGCCTCGAACAGATGCTGAGTGAGGTCGGCGAGCCGGCTCGGGGCGATCCGGGCCACCGCTGCCCGAAGGGCGTCCGGAGTGAGATCCGGCATGGGGATCAGCGGTCCGTACGGGCCGTCGGGCTGCGCACTCACAGTGTCCTCCGTTGCGGGCGAGGTGGTCCTGCCCGCCACCGTACCGTCGCGCGGCGCCCCGGCACGGTGGAACCGGCTCACCCCCTCCGGGCCGCCCGGTTGCGGCCGCCCGGCCCCGGGGAGAGGGCTTCCGCGAGTTCGTCGAGGGCGTCCAGGAGGAGGTCGGTGCCGCGGACGGCCACGCCTTCGTCGCCCGATTCCCGCTGCCAGGCGGCGAGGGCCGCGCGCGGGGCGGTCCAGTCGACGGGGAGTTTCTCGCGGATGGCGCGGGCCGCGGCGGGGAGGGCCTCCTGGAGGGCTTCGGCGAAGGCCGCGGCGCCCTTGGAGGGCTCGGCGTCGCGGTCGGGGAGGTGGGCCTCCATCAGCATGGTGGCCCGGCCCATGGTGGCGAGCGCGGCCTCGGCGGCCCGTTCCTTGGTACGGGAGATGCCGCGGTGGCGTACGGGCTCGGTGAGGGCGCGGGCGGCGGCCTCGTCCCAGGCGGTGCGCGCGGCGCGGGAGTCGAGCAGCGCCTCGCGCACGCGCCGCGGCCGCCGTTCGGCGGGGGCGGCGAAGGCGGCGAGCACGGCCACCGAGTAACGGCCGTTGGCGGTCAGCCAGTCGGCGAGCCGGTCGCGCAGCCGGGGCGTCTCCCAGGTGGGGAAGAGCGCGTACGCGGCCATCGCGAGCAGCCCGCCCAGCAGGGTGAGAGCCACCCGCGCCTGGACGGTCTGCGACCAGTCCCCGCCCGCGATGCCGAGCAGGAACACCACGTACGCGGCGATGCACGCGGACGCCACGCTGTAGCCGGTGTTCATCAGGAGGTACATCAGCGCGATGCACAGCACGGCGAGTCCCGCGTTCACCCACGGCCCCGGGTGGGCCACGGCGACCAGCGCCCCGCCGATCAGCACGCCTACGACGGTCCCGGCGAAACGGGCGATACCCCGCGAGTACGTCTGGCCGAAGTCCGGCCGCATCACCATCACGGAGGTCATCGGCGCCCAGTAGCCGTGTCCGAGCGGCAGCGCGGTGCCCAGCACGTAGCCGACCAGCACGACCACCGTCACCCGGACCGCGTGCCGCCCGACCGGCGACGACCAGCGCGCCTCGCGGCGCAGGGCGCGCAGCGCCAGCGGCACGAGGCGGGGCACGGAGGGCCGCAGCAGGTGCCGGTGTTCCGCACCGGCGGGCGGCCTGGTCGAACGGACCGGCTCGTCGGTGGCGTCCACGGCGTCGCCGAGCAGCGCGATCAGCCGGTACGCGGAGCGGCGGGCCGGTCCCTTGAGCATCGGCCCGGACGCGGGCACCTGCAGGGTGGCCACCGCCTCGGGCGGCAGCCGCACCGGCTTGCCCCAGCGGATGGCGCGGGCGACGGCGTCCAGTACGGCCGCCGCCGCGGCCAGCAGATCGCGGGCCCGGTCGCGCTCGGGCCCCTCGGCGGGGGCGCCCAGCACCGGGTCGGCGATCGAGGCGAGCACCGGCCGGATGCGCTCGGCGACCCCGCGCGGACCGCCGAGCTGGCGGGGCCGGTTACGGGCCTGACGGGGAGTCAGTTCGGCGGCCTCGCGGGCGTCCATGAGCGGCTGCGGGTCGAAGCGGGCCACGGGGTCGTGGCGGAGTCTTCGCGCGTAGTCCGCCTCGGCGGCCAGCGCGTCGGCGAGCGCGTCGCGCTGGATGCCCCAGGGGCGGACGGGCAGCAGCACGATCAGCGCCGCCTGGACCAGCCCGCCGACGGCGATGAGCCCGGCGTGCTCCAGGGCGCCGAGCACGGACGTCGGCAGGGTGACCGTGACCAGCATGACGGCGATGGTCTGCGTGGCGACGAGCCCGGACACCGGACCGACCGCCCACGCCATGCCGGCGAAGAGGGTCCACACCGCCAGCAGCGTGGCGAACAGGACATGGTCGGCGGCGGCCATGTAGCCCAGGAACGTGCTGATGCCGAGCCCCACCGCCACCGCGAGCGCCAGCACGGGCCGCGGCCGCCAGCTCCGCTGGAACGTCGCCAGGCCCGCGGCGAAGGCGCCGAACGCGGAGGAGACGGCGAGGGTGGGCGTGCCGAGCCAGAGCGTCAGCCCGACCACGATCGCGACCCCGGCCGCGCCGCGGAGGGCGACGACCGGGGTCAGCTTGGTGCGCTCCACGGTCAGACCGGTCCGCACGGTCTCTCTCAGGGCGCTCGACCAGGTCATACCCCGAGCTTACGATCATGCCGCCGCGAACCGGCACTCCGGTCCGCACCGGCGTGACCTGGTGTTACCGGCCGTCAGCGGTGGCTGGGGAAGCCGAGGTCGACGCTGCTCTCCGCCGGGTCCGGCCAGCGCGTCGTCACCACCTTGCCGCGGGTGTAGAAGGCCACGCCGTCGTTGCCGTAGACGTGCAGGTCGCCGAAGAGGGAGTCCTTCCAGCCGCCGAAGGAGTGGTAGCCCACCGGGACGGGGATCGGCACATTGACGCCGACCATGCCCGCGTGGACCTCCAGCTGGAAGCGGCGGGCCGCGCCGCCGTCGCGGGTGAAGATCGCGGTGCCGTTGCCCCAGGGCGAGCCGTTGATGACGGCCAGCCCCTCCTCGTAGGTGTCCGCGCGCAGCACGCACAGCACGGGGCCGAAGATCTCGTCGCGGTAGGCGTCCATGCCGGTGCCGACGTGGTCGAGGAGGGACAGGCCGATCCAGTGCCCGTTCTCGTAGCCCTCGACGGTGAAGCCGGTGCCGTCCAGGACGACCTCGGCGCCCTGGGCCGCGGCGCCCTCCACGTACGAGGCGACCTTGTCGCGGTGGGCCTTGGTGATGAGGGGGCCCATCTCGGAGGCCGGGTCGGCACCGGGCCCGATCCTGATCTTCCCGGCGCGGTCGACGATCTTCTCGACGAGCGCGTCGCCGGTCGCGCCGACGGCGACGACGGCGGAGACGGCCATGCAGCGCTCGCCCGCGGAGCCGTACGCGGCGGAGACGGCGGCGTCGGCGGCGGCGTCGAGGTCGGCGTCGGGCAGCACCAGCATGTGGTTCTTGGCGCCGCCGAGCGCCTGGACACGCTTGCCGTTGGCGGTGGCGACGGCGTGGATGTGACGGGCGATCGGGGTGGAGCCGACGAAGGAGACGGCCGCGATGTCGGGGTGCTCCAGGATGCGGTCGACGGCCACTTTGTCGCCGTTGACGACGTTGAGGACACCGGCGGGCAGCCCGGCCTCGGCGGCCAGTTCGGCGAGCAGGAACGCGGCCGACGGGTCCTTCTCGCTGGGCTTGAGGACGAAGGTGTTGCCGCAGGCGACGGCGAGCGGGAACATCCACATCGGCACCATGGCCGGGAAGTTGAAGGGCGTGATGCCCGCGACGACGCCCAGCGGCTGCCGGATCGCGGCCACGTCGACCCCGCCGGACACCTGGGTGGACAGCTCGCCCTTGAGCTGGGTGGTGATGCCGCAGGCCAGCTCGACGATCTCCAGACCGCGGGCGACCTCGCCGAGCGCGTCGGCGTGCACCTTGCCGTGCTCGGCGGTGATCAGCCGGGCGATCTCCTCGCGGTGGGCGTCGAGGAGGGCGCGGTAGCGGAAGAGGACGGCGGTGCGCGCGGCGAGCGAGGAGGTGCCCCAGGTCCCGTACGCGGCCTTCGCCGCGGCCACCGCCGCGTCCACCTCCGCGGCGGAGGCGAACGCGACGCGGGTGGTCCGCTCCCCGGTGGCCGGGTCGGTGACCGGCCCGTACACGCCGGAAGTGCCCTCGACGGCCTCGCCGCCGATCCAGTGGTTGACGGTCTTCATCTGCACGGAGCCCTTCTGGCACGGGGAGCGCCCCGAAGGGGCGCGGGGAACGGCGCGACCGGCCACGGGACGACCCGCGGCCGCCCACCGGGCTCACTGGGCACCCCGGTGGGCGCACAGCTAGAGGTGATGACGCCGGGCGGCCGCCTGCCGCTCGTACTCCTCCCTGGCAGCAACGGCCGCAGGCCGCGTCGCGGTCTGGGCGACAGGCACATCCCACCACGCCTGCGCCGGAGGCGCCCCCGGCACTGTGTCGGCTGTTTCGGTCTCCACGTAGACACATGTGGGGCGGGTGGCAGCGCGCGCCTCGGCCAGCGCGTCCTCCAGTTCGGCGATGCAGCGGGGGCGCAGCACGGCCATGCCGAGGGAGGCGGCGTTGGCGGCGAGGTCGACGGGGAGCGGGTCGCCGGTGTAGGAGCCGTCGGCGGCCCGGAAGCGGTAGGCGGTGCCGAAGCGTTCGCCGCCGACGGCGGCGGAGAGCCCGCCGATCGAGGCGTAGCCGTGGTTCTGGATCAGCACCACCTTGATGGCGATGCCTTCCTGTACGGCGGTGACGAGTTCGGTCGGCATCATCAGGTAGGTGCCGTCGCCGACGAGGGCCCATACGGGGCGGTCGGGGCTCGCCATGCGGACGCCGATCGCGGCGGGGATCTCGTAGCCCATGCAGGAGTAGCCGTATTCGACGTGGTAGTCGCGGCGGCCGCGGGTGCGCCAGAGCTTGTGGAGGTCGCCGGGGAGCGAACCGGCGGCGTTGACGATGACGTCGGAGGGGCCGACGGCGCGGTCGAGGGCGCCGAGCAGCTGGGCCTGGGTGGGGCGGGCGGTGCGGTCGGTCCAGGAGAAGGCGTGGTCGACGGCCCGGTCCCAGGCGGCCTTGCCCTTGGCGTACTCCTCCTCGTACGCCTCGGTGACGCGGTGGCCGGCGAGGGCGTGGCGCAGCGCGTCGAGCCCGGCGCGCGCGTCGGCGACGAGGGGCAGCGCGGCGAGCTTGTGGGCGTCGAAGGAGGCGATGTTGAGGTTGACGAAGCGGACGCCGGGGGCGGCGAAGAGGGTCGAGGAGGCGGTGGTGAAGTCGCTGTAGCGGGTGCCGACGCCGATGACGAGGTCGGCGGTGCGGGCGAGTTCGTCGGCGACGGCGGTGCCGGTGTGGCCGATGCCGCCGACGGCGCGGGGGTGGTCGTGGGCCAGCGAGCCCTTGCCCGCCTGGGTGGCGGCGACGGGGATGCCGGTGGCCTCGGCGAACGCGGCGAGCGCGGCGCAGGCGTCGCTGTGCGGGACGCCGCCGCCGGCGATCAGCAGCGGGCGGCGGGCGGCCCGTACGGCGGCGGCGGCCTCGGCGAGCGCGTCGGGGTCGGGGGCGGGGCGGCGCACGTGCCAGACGCGGTCGGCGAAGAACTCCTCCGGCCAGTCGTACGCCTCGGCCTGGACGTCCTGCGGCAGGGCGAGGGTGACGGCGCCGGTCTCGGCGGGGTCGGCGAGCACCCGCATGGCCTGCAGGGCGGCGGGGATCAGCACCTCGGGCCGGGTGATCCGGTCGAAATAGCGGGAGACGGGCCGCAGACAGTCGTTGACGGACACGTCGCCCGCGCCGGGGTGTTCGAGCTGCTGGAGCACGGGGTCGGCGGGCCGGGTGGCGAAGGTGTCGCCGGGGAGCAGCAGGACGGGGATGCGGTTGATGGTGGCGAGGGCGGCGCCGGTGACGAGGTTGGTGGCGCCGGGGCCGATGGAGGTGGTGACGGCATGGGCGGAGAGCCGGTCGCGGTGGCGGGCGTAGCCGACGGCGGCGTGCACCATGGCCTGTTCGTTGCGGCCCTGGTGGTAGGGCATGGCGTCGCCGGACTCCAGGAGCGCCTGGCCGATCCCGGCGACGTTGCCGTGGCCGAAGATGCCCCAGCAGGCGGTGATCAGCCGCTGCCGCCGCCCGTCGCGCTCGGTGTGCTGGTGGGCGAGGAACTCCACCAGGGCCTGGGCGACGGTCAGCCGCCGGGTGGGTGGGGTCATCGGGCGTCCTCCTCGGTGGCGCGGTAGAGCGGCAGCCTGGGGTCGACGGGCTGCTCGGGCCAGGTGGCGCGGATCCAGGCGTGGTCGGGGTGGTCGCGGACGATCCACTCCCGTTCACCGGGCCCGGCCATGACGTTGAGGTAGTACATGGTGTGGCCGGGGGCGGCGACGGACGGGCCGTGCCAGCCGTCGGGGATGAGCACGGCGTCGCCGGTGCGGACCTCGGCGAGCACATCGGTGCCGCCGCGCCGGGAGGGCGAGACCCGCTGGTAGCCGAGGCCCGCGGGGCCGTCGATCTCGAAGTAGTAGATCTCCTCCAGCCGGGACTCCTCGCCGGGGTGGTGCTCGTCGTGCTTGTGCGGCGGGTAGGAGGACCAGTTGCCGCCGGGGGTGAGCACCTCGACGGCGATGAGCCGGTCGCAGGCGAAGGCGTCGGCGGCGGCGAAGTTGTTGACCTGGCGGGAGCAGGTGCCGCTGCCGCGCAGCTCGACGGGGACGTCGGCGGCGGGGCCGTAACGGGCGGTCAGCCGGCGCTCGCAGCGGGCCCCGGCGAGCGCGAACCGGCCGCCCGCGCCGGAGGCGAGGGTCACCTGGCTGTCTCTCGGGGCGTACGCGAAGTCGGTGACGCCCTCGAACACGCTCTTCCTGCCGTGCAGTTCGAAGGGCTGCCCGTCGACGGTGACCGTGCAGCCGCCGGCCAGCGGCAGCACGATCCACTCGCTGTCCCCCGCCGTGAAGGTGTGCGTGGAGCCGGGCGACAGGGCGAGGACCCGGAGCGAGGAGTGGCTCCAGCCCGCCTGCTCCGGCCAGATGTCCAGGGCGTACGGGCCGTCGGCCGCGCTGCCGGCCGGGAGGTGGTGGGTGGCGAAGGTCATGGGGGCGGCTCGCTCTCTCCTGACACCGTGTGGGCCACAAGCGTCACAGCAGTCCTACGGCCGTGTCGACGGCGCCCGCCACGTCGCCGTCGGCCGGATAGAGCAGCGCCCGGCCGGCGACGAGCCCCCGCACGGTGGGCAGCCGCAGGGCCGTGCGCCACTTCTCGTACGCGGCGTCGCCGCCGGCGTCGCCGCCCAGCAGCACGGTGGGGAGCGTGGTGGTCTCCAGCACCCGCGCCATGTCGCCGGGGTCCTCGGTGACGGGCACCTTGAGCCAGGTGTAGGCGGAGGTCCCGGCGAGCCCGGAGGCGATGGCGATGGAGGTGATGACGGCCTCGGCGCCCAGGTCGTTGCGGACCCGCCCGGCCACCCGCCGGGAGAGGAACGGTTCGACGAGCACGGGCAGCCGGTGGGCGGCCATGGCGTCGACGGCGCGGGCGGCGGAGTGCAGGGTCCGCAGCGAGCCGGGGTCGTCGTGGTCGATGCGCAGCAGGAGCTTGCCCGCGTCGAAGCCGAGCGCCGCGAGGTCCTCGGCGCGGTGGCCGGTGAACCGGTCGTCCATCTCGAACGCGGCCCCGGCGAGCCCGCCGCGGTTCATGGACCCGATGACGACCTTGCCCTCCAGCGCGCCGAGCAGCAGCAGGTCGTCGAGGATGTCGGCCGAGCCGAGCACGCCGTCGACTCCGGGCCGCGACAGGGCGAGGCAGAGCCGCTCCAGCAGCCCGGCCCGGTCGGCCATGGCGAACGGCTCGCCGCCGACGGCGAGCGCGCCGCGGGCCGGGTGATCGGCGGCGATCACCATCAGCCGGCCGCTCTCCCCGACGAACGGCCGCCGTACTCTCCGTGCGGCGGCCTCGGCGATGGCTTCGGGGTGCCGGGCCCTTACGTCGACCAGATCGGCGATATCGATTCTCACATCGGCCTTCGGCTCGGGGATGTCTGTACGGGTGCGGTGCGCCTGCGGCGGGCTTGTCCCCCGGCCCCGCCCCTTCCCGGCTGTGTCGATTTGCGGCTCCGCCGCGTGGGGGGCAGCCCCCGGACCCCCAACCACGCTTCGCGCGGTGTCCTCAAACGCCGGACGGGCTGGATGGGCGGGCTGTGCTCCGCAACCTGCGGGCATTTCAGCCCGTCCTGGGGGCACCTCCTGGGGGTCCCCCCGGACGGAGTCTGGGGGAGGTAGCTGGGGGAGTTTGAGGACGCGGCCGCAGGACGCTCCCGCCACAGGCGGCGAACCGGCCCGCAGACGGGGACGGGGGTACGCGCCCCCACCCGCTAACCGCCCCCCGCGGCAGCGGCACCCAGCAACCCCTCGATCTCCGCCCGCGTCGGCATCGCCGACGAACACTCCAGTCGCGAAGCGACAAGCGCCCCCGCCGCGTTCGCGTAACGCAACGACGCCGCCAGCGACCGCCCGCCCAGCAACCCGTCGCACAGCGCGGCGCCGAACGCATCGCCCGCCCCCAGTCCGTTCACCACCTCGACGTCGACCGCCGGGGCCTCGGCCGTGGTGCCGTCGCGGTGGACGGCGAGGACTCCCTTGGGGCCCTGTTTGACGACGGCCAGTTCGACGCCCGCGTCGAGGAGCGCCCACGCCGCCGCGAGGGGGTCGCGCTCGCCGGTGGCGACCTCGCACTCGTCGACGTTGCCGACGGCGACCGTCGTATGGGCGAGGGCCGCGGCGTAGTACGGCCGGGCGGCGGCCATCGCCGCGGCCCCGGTGCGCCCGCCGGCGTCCGAGGCGCCGCCCTCGCCGCCCCAGAACAGCGGCCGCCAGTCGAGGTCGAGCACCGTGGTGCCCCGCTTGGCGCGGGCGGCGAGCGCGGCCAGGGTCGCGGAGCGGCTCGGTTCCTCGCACAGGCCGGTGCCGGTCGCCCAGAAGATCCGGGCGGCGCGCACGGCGTCCAGGTCCAGCTCGGTGGTGTGGATCTCCAGGTCGGGGGCCTTGGGGCGGCGGTAGAAGTAGAGCGGGAAGTCGTCCGGCGGGAAGACCTCGCAGAAGGTCAGGGGCGTGGCGAGCCCGGCTACGGGCGTCACCCACCTGTCGTCCACGCCGAAGTCGCGCAGCGCCCGGCGCACGTAGTCGCCGAAGGGGTCGGCGCCGGTGCGGCTGATCAGCGCGGTGCGGTGGCCGAGCCGGGCGGCGCCGACCGCGACGTTGGCCGGTGACCCGCCGAGGAACTTCCCGAAGGTCTCGACCTCGGACAGCGGCACACCGGTCTGCAGGGGATAGAGGTCCACCCCGACCCGGCCCATGGTGACGAGGTCGTACGGTGCCGTCTCGCTCATGGGGTCAGGTCTAGCCGGGCCCGGACGACCATGTCAAGGAATTGTCCTTACATATAGACGTCACGGATGCGGGACTTGACGTGACGTCCGTATGTCCGGACGTAACCTTGACACCTCGTCCGCCCGGCGGGGAAGCTACGGGCAGCCGCCGCCCCGCACGAGGCGACCCGAGGAGAGCCGCAGATGCCCCCCACCCCCGCGCCTTCGCCCGCTTCCCGCATCCGGGTGGGTTCCGCTCCGGACTCCTGGGGCGTGTGGTTCGCCGACGACCCGGCCCAGGTCCCCTGGCGGCGCTTCCTGGACGAGGTCGCCGACGCGGGCTACGCCTGGATCGAGCTGGGGCCGTACGGCTATCTCCCCACCGACCCGGCCCTGTTGCGCGAGGAGACGGGGCGGCGCGGCCTCTCCGTCTCCGCCGGTACGGTCTTCACCGCCCTGCACCGCGGCCCCGCCGTCTGGGACGCGACCTGGGAACACGTGGCGCGGGTCGCCGAGTTGACGCGGGCCGTGGGCGCGCGCCACCTCGTCGTCATCCCGTCCTTCTGGCGCGACGACCGGACCGCCGAGGTCATCGAGAGCCCCGAGCTGACCGCCGAGCAGTGGCGGCACCTCGCCACCGGCACGGAGCGGCTGGCCCGCGAGGTCCGCGACCGCTACGGCCTCCGGATCGTCGTCCACCCGCACGCCGACACCCACATCGACGGCGAGGCCAACGTCGGGCGCTTCCTCGACGCGACCGACCCCGAGCTGGTCGGACTGTGCCTGGACACCGGCCACTACGCGTACTGCGGCGGCGACAGCGTCCGGCTCATCGAGACGTACGGGGAGCGGATCGGCTACCTCCACCTCAAGCAGGTCGATC
This sequence comes from Streptomyces sp. NPDC002537, assembly GCF_053594975.1. Classification (NCBI taxonomy): domain Bacteria; kingdom Bacillati; phylum Actinomycetota; class Actinomycetes; order Kitasatosporales; family Streptomycetaceae; genus Streptomyces; species Streptomyces sp. NPDC002537. The sequence continues at coordinate 47,576 of NZ_JBSFWT010000011.1, read as the reverse complement.
CGGCCGTCCTCGCCAAGGTCGTCGCGAACGGCACCCCGTTCGGGCCCGCCGTACGGCAGGGTGTGATGTGCGAACCGCCGCGCGGCGTACCGGCGTTGGAGCCCGTGCTCGCGGCCGCCGCGAAGCTGGACGCCGACCTGTTCGCGATCGTGGAGCAGGACATGTACCCGTGCCCGCCCGACCGCCCGCTGCCGATCGCCCGGCGCACCCGTAACTTCCTGCGCGGCTGCGGCCTCTGAGATGGAGGAGACACCCCCATGACCCCCATGACGCAGCACGGCACGCTCGGCGTGGCCGTCATCGGCGCGGGCCGGATGGGCGCCGACCACGTACGGCGGCTCGACCGGGTGATCAGCGGGGCCCGGGTCGCGGCCGTCGTGGACGTCGACGGCGACCGGGCCGAGCAGGCGGCCGCGGGCATCGACGGCTGCGCGGCCCACACCGACCCGGCCGCCGCCCTGGCCGCGCCCGGCGTGGACGCCGTGCTCATCGCCTCCCCCGCGCCCGCGCACGAGGCGGCGCTGACGGCGGCACTGGCGCGCGACCTGCCCGTGCTGTGCGAGAAGCCGCTGACGCCGGACGCCGCGTCGGCGCTGCGCGTGGTGGAGGCGGAGGTCCGACTCGGGCACCGGCGCGTGCAGGTGGGCTTCATGCGGCGGTACGACGCGGAGTACCTGCGGCTGAAGGCCCTGCTGGACGGCGGCGGACTCGGGCGGCCGCTGATGCTGCACTGCCGGCACCGCAACGCGGCCACCCCGCCCGGCTACACCGAGCCGATGATGATCCACGACTCGGTGGTGCACGAGATCGACGCCACCCGCTGGCTGCTCGGGCAGGAGATCACGGCCGTCACCGTCCACAAGCCCGCCCGCTCGTCGGCCGCGCCCGAGGGGCTGGGCGACCCCCAGCTCGTCCTCCTGGAGACCTCCGGCGGCGCCCTCGCCGACGTCGAGATCTTCGTCAACTGCGGCTTCGGCTACCAGGTCCAGTGCGAGGCCGTCGGCGAGCGCGGCAGCGCGCGGATCGGCGAGGCACACGAGCTCCTCGTCAACACGGCGGGCCGCTGGGGCGGCGAGATCGCCCAGGACTTCGTGACGCGGTTCCGCGAGGCGTACGACCGGGAGGTGCAGTCCTGGGTGACCGCCGCCCGCGAGAACCGCACGGAGGGCCCGAGCGCGTGGGACGGCTACGCGGCCGCCGCCGTCTGCGAAGCCGGCGTCCGGGCCCAGTCGTCGGGCACCCGAGTACCGGTCGCCCTGGCGGGCCGCCCCCGGTTGTACGCATAGCCGCACCACCGTCACCGCCTGCGGCGGGAGCGACCTGCGGCCGCGTCCTCAATCGCCGGACGGGCTGAATTTGCTGACCGTGCTCCACAACCTGCGGGCATTTCAGCCCGTCCGGCGTTTGAGGACACCGCGCGGAGCGTGGTTGGGGGTCCGGGGGTCTCCCCCGGTTTCGGGAAGGGGCGGGGCTGGGGAGAGAAAGGTGACCACATGCGCATCGGACTCATCGGAGCGGGCCGCATCGGCACGTTCCACGCCAACGTACTGGTCAACGCCGACGCCGTCGGCGAACTCATCGTCTCGGACACCGACCCACACCGCGCAGCGGCCCTCGCGGAGCGAACAGGCGCCCGGGCCGCACCCGTCGACGCCCTGCTCGACACGGTCGACGCGGTCGTCATCACCACCCCCACCACCACCCACGCCGACCTCATCGTCAAGGCCGCAACCGCCCGGCTCCCCACATTCTGCGAGAAACCCGTCGCCCTCACCCCGGCCGGCACCCGGGACGCCCTGCGCGCCGTCGAGGACGCGGGCACGCTCCTGCAGCTCGGTTTTCAGCGCCGCTTCGACCCCGGCTACCGCGCCGCGCGCGAAGCGCTGCGTGCGGGGCGGCTGGGGCGGGTGCACACGATCCGGGCCGTGACCTCGGACCCCGCTCCCCCGCCGCCGGAGTTCCTGCCCCTGTCCGGCGGGCTGTTCCGCGACTGCCTGGTCCACGACTTCGACGCCGTACGGTGGCTGACGGGCCGTGAGGTGACGGAGGTGTACGCACGCGGCTCGGCGGGCGGCGCGGACCGCTTCCGGCAGGCGGGCGATGTGGACACCGCCGCCGCCCTGCTCACCCTGGACGACGGCACGCTCGTCACGGCGACCGCCACCCGCTACAACGGCGCGGGGTACGACGTGCGGACGGAGCTGTCCGGTGAGCGCGACCAGTGGGTGGTCGGGCTCGACGACCGTACGCCCGCCACCTCCGCCGAGCCCGGCGGGCCGGGCGCGCCCGCCCGGCCCTGGGCGGGATTCCTGGAGCGGTTCGACACCGCGTACCGCGCCGAACTCGCCCATTTCCTCCGGGCCGTGCGCGGCGAGGCGGCCAGTCCGTGCTCCGGCCGGGACGGTCTGGCCGCCCTGCTCGTCGCCGAGGCCTGCGAGCTGTCCCGGCGGGAGAACCGCCCCGTACGGATGCCCGAGGTGACCGAACGGATCGGGCCGCTCTGACGGGCAAGTCCCGTATCCCCTCATAACGCCTCGTACCGTTACGTGTCGGTCACACCCGTCACGCTTTGGCAGAGCTTCGGTCACAGCCGTTCGACAACCGCTCGTCGTCGGTCACTCTGCGTCGTTCTCCGGGAACAGGCTCAGTGATCAAGAGGCCGTGCCGCGGCTCCCCCGACGGACCCCCCTCCGTCGTCGCGGCACAGCGGAGAGGCGCGAGAGATGACCGATCGTCGACTCTGGTCCTACAAAGAGATCGCGGCACACATCGGCGTACAGACCGACACCGTCCGGACCTACCGCAAGCACGGGCTGCTCCCCGTGCCCGACCTCACCGAGGGCGGCAAGCCGTACTGGTTCGCGGACACCATCCGCTCCTGGGTCGCCGCCCGCCCCGGCAACCGCTCCCGGCGTGACAACCAGGGCTGAGCAGCCGCTCCCCCGGGGCCCCGGCCGGACCTTCCGGCCGGGGCCCCGCCATGTCCGGAAACCTGCTCCGGAGCCCCTCGTTCCCAGGGAAACGCTTCCCTCCGGAATACCCCCAGGGGGTAAGGTGTTCCCGCTGTTGTCCACCACGCTGTCCCAGCGAAGCGCGACCTCACCGAGGAGAACCACCATGAGCGAGTCCACCACCGTCTACCAGGTGACCGGCATGACCTGCGGCCACTGCGAGTCGGCGGTCACCGAGGAGATCTCCGCCCTCGCCGGGGTCACCTCCGTCAAGGCCGTCGCCGCGACCGGGCAGGTCAGTGTCACCGCCGCGGCCCCGCTGGACGACGAGGCGGTCCGCGCCGCCGTCGACGAGGCGGGTTACGAGCTCACGGGCCGCGTCTGACCCGCACCCCCTGCCCCGTCCCGCCCCCTCCCACCGGGAATCCGCGATGAACAGCACGGCAGCACCCGCCGGCACGGCGACCGCCCCCACCGAGGTCGAGCTGACCATCGGCGGGATGACCTGCGCCTCGTGCGCCGCCCGGGTGGAACGGAAGCTCAACCGGATGGAAGGCGTCCACGCCACCGTCAACTTCGCCACGGAGAAGGCGCGTGTCGCCTTCGGCGAGGGCGTGGCGGTCGCCGATCTCGTCGCCACCGTGGAGCGGACGGGCTACACCGCCGAGCCGCCCCGGGCGCCCGAGCCCGAGGCAGCCGCGGGGCCGGCGGAGCCGGAGGGCGGCGGGGAGGCGGAGGCGCTCCGGCAGCGGCTGACGGTCAGCGCCGTGCTGTCGCTGCCGGTCGTCCTGCTGTCGATGGTCCCGGCGCTCCAGTTCGACAACTGGCAGTGGCTCTCGCTGACGCTGGCCGCGCCCGTGGTGGTCTGGGGCGCGCTGCCCTTCCACCGGGCCGCGTGGACCAACGCCCGGCACGGTGCCGCGACCATGGACACCCTGGTGTCGATCGGCACGCTGGCCGCGTTCGGCTGGTCCCTGTGGGCACTGTTCCTGGGCACGGCCGGGATGCCGCACATGCGGCACGCGTTCGCGCTCACCGTCGCCCGCACGGACGGCTCGTCGGCGATCTATCTGGAGGCGGCGGCCGGGGTGACCACGTTCATCCTGGCCGGGCGCTGGCTGGAGGCGCGGTCCAAGCGGAAGGCGGGTGCCGCGCTGCGGGCGCTGCTGGAGCTGGGCGCCAAGGACGTGGCCGTGCTGCGCGGCGGCCGCGAGGAGCGGATCCCCGTGTCCCGGCTGGCGGTCGGCGACCGCTTCGTCGTACGGCCCGGGGAGAAGATCGCCACGGACGGCACGGTGGTCGCGGGCGCGTCCGCCGTGGACACGTCGATGCTGACGGGCGAGTCGGTGCCGGTGGACGTGGCGGTGGGCGACACCGTGGCCGGGGCGACCGTCAACGCCTCGGGGCGGCTGGTCGTCGAGGCGACCCGGGTCGGCTCCGACACCCAGCTCGCCCGGACGGCGCGGCTGGTGGAGGAGGCACAGAACGGCAAGGCGCGGGTGCAGCGCCTCGCCGACCGGATCTCGGGGGTCTTCGTGCCCGTGGTCCTGCTGATCGCGCTCGGCACGCTGGCGGGCTGGCTGCTGGCCACCGGGGACGCCACGGCCGCGTTCACCGCCGCCGTGGCGGTGCTGATCATCGCCTGCCCGTGCGCCCTGGGGCTGGCCACGCCGACCGCGCTGCTGGTCGGCACGGGCCGGGGCGCCCAGCTCGGCATCCTGATCAAGGGTCCGGAAGTGCTGGAGTCCACCCGGCAGGTGGACACCGTCGTGCTCGACAAGACGGGCACGGTGACGACGGGCCGGACGGGCCTGCACGACGTGGTCCCCGCGGCGGGCACGGACGAGCGTGAACTGCTGCGCTACGCGGGCGCGCTGGAGCACTGCTCCGAGCACCCGGTGGCACGGGCCGTCGCGGCCGGGGCCGCCGAGCGGACGGGCGAACTGCCGCCCGCGGAGCACTTCGAGAGCCTGCCGGGGCGGGGCGTCCGCGGCCTGGTCGAGGGGCGTGAGGTGCTGGTGGGCCGGGAGTCGCTGCTGTTCGAGGCGGGGATCGAGCTGCCCGCCCGGCTGGCGGACGCCCTGGCCGCGGCGCGCGCCGAGGGCCGTACGGCGGTGGTGGTGGCCTGGGACAAGGAGGCACGCGGTGTCGTCTCCGTCGCCGACACCGTCAAGGAGACCAGCGCGGAGGCGGTCGCCCGGCTGCGGGCGCTGGGGCTCCGGCCGGTGCTGCTGACCGGGGACAACGCGGCGGTGGCCGCGTCCGTCGCCCGCGCGGTGGGCATCGACGAGGTGATCGCCGAGGTGCTGCCGCAGGACAAGGCCGAGGTCGTCCGGCGGCTCCAGGGCGAGGGCCGTACGGTCGCGATGGTCGGCGACGGGGTCAACGACGCCGCCGCGCTGGCCACGGCCGATCTGGGGCTGGCCATGGGGACGGGCACGGACGCGGCCATGGAGGCCGGCGACCTCACGCTCGTCCGGGGCGACCTGCGGGTGGCCGCGGACGCGATCCGGCTCGCGCGCCGGACCCTCGCCATCATCAAGGGCAACCTGTTCTGGGCGTTCGGCTACAACGTGGCCGCGCTGCCGCTCGCGGCCGCCGGGCTGCTCAACCCCATGATCGCGGGGGCGGCGATGGCCTTCTCCTCGGTGTTCGTGGTGACCAACAGCCTGCGGCTGCGCCGCTTCGGCTGAAACCCGCCCCCGCCGTTCACGTCGACCATGAATCGGCCATAAAAACGACACAAGATCGACACATTTAGCCGCTTGCCCTTTTACGTCCCCTTATGGCCGGAGACCTAGATCACAGCCGATTCGGGGTAACCATTGCGGGGGGTCGTGGGTCTAACCAGGCAGTGCTGGATCGTCTTGGGGGACGGTACCGGCCACGCGTGGCCGGGGCACGTACACCGGGGAGCTTTGAGCGGCCCTCCCGTCGGTACGCGTCCCGGCAGATCGCGTCGGCTCCGCGCACCGCGACTCCCGGCCGGATCCCGTGGGGGGAATCCGTACCGGGACACGGAAAGCGCCCCGCTCCGACCCGTGGGGGGATCGGCAGCGGGGCGCTTTTCACTGCCCTTGCTTACCGCCGTCAGGCGCGCTCGACCGGGAGGTCGCGCTCCACCACGCCGGTGTAGATCTGGCGCGGGCGGCCGATGCGGGAACCCGGCTCCTTGATCATCTCGTGCCACTGGGCGATCCAGCCCGGGAGGCGGCCGAGCGCGAAGAGCACGGTGAACATCTCGGTCGGGAAGCCCATGGCCCGGTAGATCAGACCCGTGTAGAAGTCCACGTTCGGGTAGAGGTTGCGCGAGACGAAGTACTCGTCGGAGAGCGCGTGCTCCTCCAGCTTCAGCGCGATGTCCAGCAGCTCGTCGGACTTGCCGAGCGCCGAGAGGACGTCGTGCGCCGCCGCCTTGATGATCTTCGCCCGGGGGTCGAAGCTCTTGTAGACGCGGTGGCCGAAGCCCATCAGGCGGACGCCGTCCTCCTTGTTCTTCACCTTGCGGATGAAGGAGTCGACGTCGCCGCCGTTGGCCTGGATGCCCTCGAGCATCTCCAGGACCGACTGGTTGGCGCCACCGTGCAGCGGGCCCCACAGGGCGCTGATGCCGGCGGAGATCGAGGCGAACATGTTCGCCTGCGAGGAGCCGACCAGACGCACGGTGGAGGTCGAACAGTTCTGCTCGTGGTCCGCGTGCAGGATCAGCAGCTTGTCGAGGGCGCTGACGACGACCGGGTCCAGGTCGTACTCCTGCGCCGGCACCGAGAACGTCATGCGCAGGAAGTTCTCGACGTAGCCGAGGTCGTTGCGCGGGTAGACGAACGGGTGGCCGATCGACTTCTTGTAGGCGTACGCCGCGATCGTGGGCAGCTTGGCGAGCAGCCGGATCGTCGAGAGGTGGCGCTGCTTCTCGTCGAACGGGTTGTGGCTGTCCTGGTAGAAGGTGGACAGCGCGGAGACGACCGAGGACAGCATCGCCATCGGGTGGGCGTCACGCGGGAAGCCGTCGAAGAAGCGCTTGACGTCCTCGTGCAGCAGCGTGTGCTGGGTGATCTCGCCCTTGAAGGTGGCCAGCTCGTCGACGGACGGCAGCTCGCCGTTGATGAGCAGGAACGCCGTCTCCAGGAAGCTGCTGCGCTCGGCGACCTGCTCGATCGGGTAACCGCGGTAGCGGAGGATGCCCTGCTCGCCATCGAGGTAGGTGATCGCGGACTTGTATGCGGCGGTGTTGCCGTAACCGGAGTCCAGGGTCACCAGCCCGGTCTGGGCGCGGAGCTTGCCGATATCGAAGCCCTTGTCGCCGACAGTGCTGTCGACCACCGGGTAGGTGTATTCGCCGTCCCCGTACCGCACTACTACAGAGTTGTCGCTCACGTCATCCCTCACCGACGTTGTGCCTCTTCTTCGAGGTGCCCTGACTACCCCTACCTTCCCCCATTTGGACGATGCACGTGCACTCGGGGTCGGCCATAGGGCCTAAAGACGGCACTCAGTGCCGTCCAGCTGGCCATACTGCCCCGTTCCTCCCGGTTGGTAAACCGTCTGGAGACGAATGCCACCTTCAACACCGCCCCGGAGCCGGTGATCCAGGGCCGTGCACCGGCGGCCCGCGGAGACCGTGCGCACCGCCTGCCCCAGGGCCTTGCGGGAGCCCACCAGCACCACCAGGCGTTTTGCCCGGGTCACGGCGGTATAGAGGAGATTGCGCTGGAGCATCATCCAGGCGCCCGTGGTGACGGGGATCACCACCGCGGGGTACTCGCTGCCCTGCGAGCGGTGGATGGTGACCGCGTAGGCGTGGGCGAGTTCGTCGAGTTCGTCGAAGTCGTAGCCCACCTCCTCGTCCTCGTCGGTGCGCACGGTGAGCCGCTGCTCGACGGCGTCCAGGGCGGTGACCACGCCCACGGTGCCGTTGAAGACGCCGTTCTCGCCCTTCTCGTAGTTGTTGCGGATCTGGGTGACCTTGTCGCCGACGCGGAAGACCCGGCCGCCGAAGCGGCGCTCCGGCAGGTCGGGGCGGGCGGGCGTGATCGCCTGCTGGAGCAGCCCGTTGAGGGTGCCCGCGCCCGCCGGGCCGCGGTGCATGGGGGCCAGCACCTGGATGTCGCGGCGGGGGTCGAGGCCGAACTTCGCGGGGATGCGCCGCGCCGCCACCTCCACGGTGAGCCGGCCCGCCTCCTCGGTGTCCTCCTCGGGGAAGAGGAAGAAGTCCGCGAGGCCCTGAGTGATGGGCTGCGTCCCGGAGTTGATGCGGTGTGCGTTGGTGACCACGCCGGACTGCTGCGCCTGCCGGAAGATGCGGGTGAGCCGGACGGCGGGGACGGGGCTGCCGGGGGCCAGCAGGTCGCGGAGGACCTCTCCGGCGCCGACGGACGGCAGCTGGTCCACGTCGCCGACGAGCAGCAGGTGGGCTCCCGGCGCGACGGCCTTGGCCAGCTTGTTGGCCAGCAGGAGGTCGAGCATGGACGCCTCGTCGACCACCACCAGATCGGCGTCCAGCGGCCGTTCCTTGTCGTACGCGGCGTCGCCGCCGGGCTTGAGTTCCAGGAGCCGGTGGACGGTGGACGCGTCGGCGCCGGTGAGCTCGGAGAGCCGTTTGGCGGCCCGGCCGGTGGGGGCGGCGAGCACGACCTTGGCCTTCTTGGCGCGGGCGAGCTCCACCACCGACCGCACGGTGAAGGACTTGCCGCAGCCGGGGCCGCCGGTGAGGACCGCGACCTTGCTGGAGAGCGCGAGCCGGACGGCCTGTTGCTGCTCGGGGGCCAGCTCCGCGCCCGTGCGGGCGGCGAGCCAGGCCAGGGCCTTGTCCCAGTCGACGTCCCGGAAGGCGGCCAGCCGGTCGTCGTCGGTCCGCAGCAGCCGCGTCAGTTGGGCGGCGAGGGAGAGCTCGGCCCGGTGGAAGGGGATGAGGTAGACGGCGGTGACGGGCTCGCCGTCCGGGCCGGGGACGCGCTCACGGACCACGCCCTCCTCGTCGGCGGCGAGTTCGGCGAGGCAGTCGATGACCAGCCCGGTGTCGACCTGGAGCAGCTTGACGGCGTCGGCGATCAGCTTCTCCTCGGGGAGGAAGCAGTGGCCCTGGTCGGTGGACTGCGAGAGGGCGTACTGCAGACCGGCCTTGACGCGGTCGGGGCTGTCGTGCGGGATGCCGACGGCCTGGGCGATGCGGTCGGCGGTCAGGAAGCCGATGCCCCAGACGTCGGCGGCCAGCCGGTAGGGCTGATTGCGGGTCACGGAGATGGAGGCGTCGCCGTACTTCTTGTAGATGCGCACGGCGATGGAGGTGGAGACGCCGACGCCCTGGAGGAAGACCATGACCTCCTTGATGGCCTTCTGCTCCTCCCAGGCGGCGCCGATCATCTTCGTCCGCTTGGGGCCGAGGCCGGGGACCTCGATCAGGCGCTCCGGCTCCTTCTCGATGACGTCCAGGGTGTCGGTGCCGAAGTGTTCGGTGATGCGGTCGGCGATGCGCGGGCCGATACCCTTGATGAGGCCGGAGCCCAGATAGCGGCGGATGCCCTGGACCGTGGCGGGAAGCAGGGTCTGGTAGTTCTCCACGGTGAACTGGCGGCCGTACTGCGGGTGCGAGCCCCAGCGGCCCTCCATCCGCAGCGACTCCCCCGGCTGGGCGCCGAGCAGCGCGCCGACCACCGTGAGGAGGTCGCCGCTGCCGCGGCCGGTGTCCACACGGGCGACGGTGTAGCCGCTCTCCTCGTTGGCGTAGGTGATCCGCTCCAGGACCCCTTCGACCACTGCCATGTTCACCATGACCCGACGGTACCGCCCGGGTCCGACAGCCGTTCGGGCCTGTGGACAACCCCCACGCGCCCGTATATCCCGTATATGCCGAGGGGCCCGGTCCGACGACCGGGCCCCTCGGGCGCCCCCCAAAACCGGCTTCCTCCGAATCCCCCCGGATCCCTCCCCAGGAAGCCCGACGCAAGTTACGACCCGCCGAACCGCCAAAGGGTTGCACGCCGTTCAAGGAGTTATCGATCCGTTACCGGATTCGGGAACGATCACTCCCCCGTTACCGCGGGTACCCCCAGGACATACCGCTGGTAGCGGTCCAGGATCTCCGCCAGGACCGCCCGGCCGTCCCGCGCCCACAGCCCCGGGTTGAAGATCTCCACCTCGACGGGTCCCCGGTATCCGGCGGCGTCGACCCGTTCGCGGAACCACCGCAGATCCACGCATCCGTCACCGAGCTGGCCCCGCCCCAGCAGCACCCCTTCGGGCAGCGGGGTGACCCAGTCGGCGAGCTGGCAGGCCGCGATCCGGCCGCCCTCCCCGGCCCGGACGAGCTGTGCGGCCAGCGTGTCGTCCCACCACAGGTGGTAGCTGTCGACCGCCACGCCCACCTGGTCGGCGGGGAACCGCTCGGCCAGGTCGAGGGCCTGACGGAGCGTCGACACGACGCAGCGGTCGGACGCGTACATCGGGTGCAGCGGCTCGACGGCGAGCCGCACCCCGTGCCCGGCGGCGTACGGCCCCAGCTCGGCGAGGGCGTCCGCGACCCGTTCGCGGGCCCCCGGAAGGTCGCGGCTGCCCGGGGGCAGGCCGCCGGAGACCAGGACGAGGGTGTCGGTGCCGAGCGCGGCGGCCTCCCGGACGGCCGCCCGGTTGTCGGCCAGCGCCGCGGTCCGCCCCGCGCGGTCCGCGGCGGTCAGGAAGCCGCCCCGGCACAGGCTGCTGACGGTCAGCCCGGCAGCGCGCACCAGCCGGGCGGCGGCCTCGGTCCCGTACTCCCGGACGGGCTCCCGCCACAGCCCGACCCGGCGCACCCCGGCCGCCGCGCAGCCCGCCACGAGTTCGGGCAGGGACCACTGCCGCACCGTCCGCTGGTTGAGGCTGAAGCGCGCGAGGCCTGTCACGGCCCGGCCCCGTGCAGGACCAGCAGCCGTGCCATGCGGGCCTCGGCGAGGTCCGGGTCCGGGAACAGGCCCAGCCCGTCGGCCAGTTCGTAGGCGCGCGCCAGGTGCGGCAGCGAGCGGGCGGCGTGCAGGCCCCCGGCCATCGTGAAGTGGTCCTGGTGGCCCGCGAGCCACGCCAGCAGGACGACACCGGCGCGGTACGCGCGCGTGGGCGGCTCGAAGAGATGCCGGGACAGCGGCACGGCCGGGTCCAGCAGCTCCCGGAAGCCCCGCCGGTCACCGGAGTCGAGCCGGCGCACGGCATGCGCGGCGAGCGGCCCCAGCGGGTCGAAGACGCCCAGCAGCGCGTCGCTGTGGCCGTGGCCGTCGCCCTCGATCAGCTCGGGGTAGTGCAGGTCGTCGCCCGTGTAGCAGCGCACACCGGCGGGCAGCCGCGCGCGCAGCGCCCGTTCGCGCTCCGCGTCCAGCAGCGACACCTTCACGCCGTCGACCTTGCCGCGGTGGGCGGTGACGATGTCGAGGAGCGTCCCGGCCGCGGCGTCCGGGTCGTCGCTGCCCCAATAGCCCTCCAGGGCGGGGGCGAACATCGGCCCCAGCCAGTGCAGGACCACGGGGGCGGCCGTCTGCCGCAGCAGCCGCCCGTAGAGCTCCCGGTAGTCGTCCGGTCCGGTGGCGAGCGCCGCGAGCGCCCTGGAAGCCAGCAGGACCGGCTGGGCTCCGTGCTCCTCCACGAGGGCGAGCTGTTCCTCGTACGCGGCCGCGACGTCCGCCAGGGTGCCGTACGGGGGCGCGAGTTGGTCGGTGCCCGCGCCGCAGGCGATCCGGCCGCCGACGGACCGCGCCTCGGCGGCGGAGCGCCGGATCAGCTCCGCCGCCCGCGCCCAGTCCAGGCCCGCGCCGCGCTGCGCGGTGTCCATCGCCTCGGCGACGGCCAGGCCGTGCGCCCACAGATGGCGCCGGAAGGCGAGCGTGGTGTCCCAGTCGAGGTCGGCGGGCCCGTAGGGCGTGGTGTTGCCGTACGGGTCGGCGACGACGTGCGCGGCGGCGAAGACCGTGCGGGAGACGGGCGGCCCGCCCTTCCCCAGCTCCAGGGGGCGTTGCCGGGGCGCGTACGGGCGGAGCGCCCCGGACGCGTCGGGCAGCCGGATCATCGCGCCCCCGGTGGGGCGCAGTCGCCGAAGGGCCGGCCGAGGTCCCGGTCGCCGTCCGAGTCGGCATCCGGGCCGGCCTCCGGACCGCCGTCCGGGCTGACGTACCGCCTGCGACCGGAGCGTGCCGACGCCGCTGCGAGCTGTGCGAGCCGTACGCCCCGCGCGCCCGCGTCCAGGCCGAAGCGCCAGGGCTCGTCCAGGGCCACGTGGCGCAGGAACAGCTCCCACTGGGCCTTGAAGGCGTTGGTGCCCTCCCCGGATTCCCCGTTGTCCGGGATCTCCTGCCACTGGGCGCGGAAGTCGTCGGCGGCGGGCACGTCGGGGTTCCACACGGGCCGCGGGGTGGCCGAGCGGTGCTGCGCACGGCAGTGCCGCAGGCCCGCGACGGCGGAGCCCTCGGTGCCGTCGACCTGGAACTCCAGCAGCTCGTCACGGTGCACGCGCACCGCCCAGGAGGAGTTGAGCTGTGCGACGGCGCCGCTCTCCAGCTCCAGGATCGCGTAGACGGCGTCGTCCGCGGCCGCCTCGTACGGCTTGCCCTGCTCGTCCCAGCGGCGCGGGATGTGGGTGGCCAGATGCGCCTGTACGGACCGGATGGGGCCGAACAGCTCGCGCAGAACGTACTCCCAGTGGGGGAACATGTCGGCGGTGATGCCGCAGCCCTCGTCGCGGTAGTTCCACGAGGGGCGCTGCGCGGGCTGCCAGTCGCCCTCGAAGACCCAGTAGCCGAACTCCCCGCGCACCGACAGGACGCGGCCGAAGAAACCGCCGTCCAGCAGGCGTTTGAGTTTGCGGATGCCCGGCAGGAACAGCTTGTCCTGGACGACGCCGTGTTTGACGCCCGCCTCCACCGCCCTGCTGTGGAGATGCAGCGCGCCCCCGGAGTCCAGGGCGGTCGGCTTCTCGCAGTAGACGTGTTTGCCCGCGGTGATGGCCTTGTGGAGCGCGGTTTCCCGCGCGGCGGTGGTCTGCGCGTCGAAGTAGACGTCGATCGCGGGGTCGCCGAGGACGGCGTCGAGGTCGGTGGTCCAGGCGTCCAGTCCGTACCGCCCGGCGAGTGCCTTGAGCTTCTGTGCGCTGCGTCCGACGAGGACGGGTTCCGGCCACAGTCTGCCGCCGTCGCCGGTGTCGATGCCGCCCTGCTCGCGCAGGGCGAGGACGGAGCGGACGAGGTGCTGATGGTGTCCCATGCGTCCGGTGACGCCGTTCATGGCGATCCGCAAGGTCGTGGTGTCCGTGCCGGTCACCCCCTTCTGCCGTACAAGGAGCATTTCCCGCGCGCCCCCGGGGAACGCGCATCGCATGAAACTCGCCTTCTCCACGCTCGGTGTGCCCGGACTGCCCCTCCCCGATGTGGTGCGGCTGGCCCGCGCGCACGGCTACGACGGGGTCGAACTGCGCGCGCACCCGGAGGAACCCCTGCACCCCGGGACGGGGGAACGGGAACGGGCCGACGCAGTCGCGGAGTTCGCGGGGGCCGGGGTGGAGATCCTCGCCGTCGCCGGGTACGTCCGGGTGGCCTCGGCGGAGCCGGACGGGGCCGTGCTCGACGGGCTGGCCGGGCTGGTCCGGCTGGCCGGGGACCTCGGGGCGCGGTACGTACGGGTGTTCCCCGGCGGGGACGGGCGTCCCGCCGCGGAGGCCGACGCGACCGCGGCGCGGCGGCTGGGCGCGGTGGCGCCGCTCGCGGCGGACCTGGGGGTGCACGTGCTGCTGGAGACGCACGACTCGCACCGCCGGGGACAGGACGCCGCGCGGGTGCTGGGCCCCGTGGGGCACCCCAATGTGGGGGCGCTCTGGGACGTGTTGCACACCTGGCTGGGGGGTGAGCCGCCGGCGGTGAGTTTTCCCGTGCTGGCACCGCACTTGGGCTATGTGCAGGTGAAGGACGTGGCGTCGGCGGACGACCTGACGCCGGTCCCGCTGGGCGCGGGCGTGCTGCCGCTGGAGGCGTGCGCGGACGAGCTCGTGCGGGCGGGCTGGGACGGCTGGCTGTGCTGGGAGTACGAGCGGAGGTGGCACCCCGGGGCACCCGGCTTCGCCGGTCTGGCGAGCGCCGGGAGCGCCTACCTGCGCGGTCTGCTCCCCCGGAGTTCCTAGGCGCCCCGGCTTCCCCCGCCGTCGGACGGTGGAGCGGTCACATCCCCGGTACGTGCTGGATCAGCAGGTCGATGAGCTTGATGCCGATGAACGGGGCGACGAGCCCGCCCAGCCCGTACACGCTCAGGTTGCGGCTCAGCAGCGCCTGCGCGGAGGTCGGGGCGTAGCGGACGCCGCGCAGGGCCAGCGGGATCAGGGCGACGATCACCAGGGCGTTGAAGATGATCGCCGAGGCGATGGCCGACGTGGAGCTGTGCAGGCCCATGACATTGAGCTTCTCCAGGCCCTCGTAGCCCGCGACCCCGCCGAACATCGCGGGGACGATCGCGAAGTACTTCGCCACGTCGTTGCAGATGGAGAAGGTGGTGAGCGCGCCGCGGGTGATGAGGAGCTGCTTGCCCACCTCGACGATCTCGATGAGCTTGGTGGGGTTGGAGTCCAGGTCGACCATGTTCCCGGCCTCCTTGGCGGCGGAGGTGCCGGTGTTCATGGCGACGCCGACGTCCGCCTGGGCCAGCGCGGGCGCGTCGTTGGTGCCGTCACCGGTCATGGCCACGAGGTTGCCGCCCGCCTGCTCCTCGCGGATGCGGGCGAGCTTCTGCTCGGGGGTGGCCTCCGCCATGAAGTCGTCCACGCCCGCCTCGGCCGCGATGGCCTTGGCGGTCAGCGGGTTGTCGCCGGTGATCATGACGGTCTTGATGCCCATGGCACGGAGGTCGGCGAAGCGCTCGGCGATGCCGGGCTTGACGACGTCCTTGAGATGGATCGCGCCCAGCACCCGGGCGCCGTTGTGGTCCTCCAGGGCGACGAGCAGCGGCGTACCGCCCTGGCCCGCGATGGACTCGACGATCCACTCCGCCTCGGTGGGGACGCCGCCGCCGCGCTGCGCGACCCAGCGCGCCACGGCGGCGCCCGCGCCCTTGCGGATGCGGCAGACCCCGTTCTCCCAGGCGAAGTCGACACCGCTCATCCGCGTCTGCGCGGAGAACGGCACGAAGTGCGCGTACGCCAGATCGCCCTGGCCGCGCTCGGGGATGCCGTACCGCTCGGCGAGGGCGACGACGGAGCGGCCCTCGGGCGTCTCGTCGGCCAGCGAGGAGAGCTGGGCCGCGTCGGCCAGCAGGCCGTCCCGCACGCCCTTGACGGGCACGAAGGCGGTGGCCTGCCGGTTGCCGAGGGTGATGGTGCCCGTCTTGTCGAGGAGCAGGGTGTTGACGTCGCCCGCCGCCTCGACGGCGCGGCCGGACAGGGCGAGGACGTTGCGCTGCACCAGCCGGTCCATGCCCGCGATGCCGATCGCCGACAGCAGGGCGCCGATCGTGGTGGGGATCAGCGTCACCAGCAGGGCGACCAGCACGGTGATCGTCTGCGGGGCGCCCGCCCAGTCGGCCATGGGCTGCAGCGAGACCACGGCCAGGATGAAGATCACGGTGAGCGAGGCGAGCAGGATGTTGAGCGCCAGCTCGTTGGGCGTCTTCTGTCTGCTGGTCCCCTCGACCAGGGCGATCATGCGGTCGAGGAAGGTGTGCCCGGGGCGGGAGGTGACGCGGACGACGATCCGGTCCGACAGCACCTGCGTACCGCCCGTGACCCCCGAACGGTCGCCGCCCGCCTCCCGGATGACCGGTGCGGACTCGCCCGTGATCGCCGACTCGTCCACGGCCGCGACCCCCTCGACGACCTCGCCGTCGCCGGGCACGATCCCGCCCGCCTCGACGACCACGAAGTCCTGCGGCCGCAGGTCGGCCGCGGCGACCCGCTGCTCCTCCCAGTCGCGGCGGTCCATGCCCACCCGCCAACTGCGCAGCCGCCGGGCCACGATGGTGGACCGGGTCCGGCGCAGGGACTCCGCCTGCGCCTTGCCCCGGCCCTCGGCGACGGCCTCGGCGAGGTTGGCGAAGACGACGGTGAGCCAGAGCCAGCCGCTGATCAGCCAGGTGAAGACGGACGGGTCGAACACCGCGGAGAGCGTGGTGAGGACCGAGCCGACCTCGACCACGAACATGACCGGGTTCTTGACCATCACCCGCGGATGCAGCTTGCGGACCGCGTCCGGGAGGGAGGCGACCAGCTGCTTGGGGTCGACGGCACCGCCGGACACGCGGCGGTGGCTGCGCCTGGTGGCCTTCGGTGGGGCGGTGTCCTGCTCGGGGACCAGGTGCAGCATGGCGGCCTTCGACGGTCGGGTGGGTGATCACCTCAGCCAACCGTCCGGCTACGCCGTGTGTACGGGCCCTGACGCGCCTTTGTCGCCCGGCGCGGCGGGCCATACGCCGTCTTGACGTACGGCCCGCGCGCCGCGCTCCTCCGTCAGCCGCGGGCCGCCGCGATCTGCCGGGACATGATCGTGGTGAGCTCGTAGGCCGTGTGGGACGCCGCCACCGACGTGATCTCCGCGTGGTCGTACGCGGGCGCGACCTCGACCAGGTCCGCGGAGACCAGGTTGCAGGAGGACAGCCCGCGGATGATCTCCAGCAGCTCGCGGGAGGTCAGGCCGCCGGCCTCCGGCGTGCCCGTGCCGGGCGCGTGGGCCGGGTCCAGGACGTCGATGTCGATGGAGATGTACAGCGGGCGGTCGCCGACGCGCTGGCGCAGCTGGTCGGCGATCTCGTCGACCCCGCGCCGCATGACGTCGGCGGAGGTGACGATGCCGAAGCCCATCTTCTCGTCGTCGGTGAGGTCCTTCTTGCCGTACAGCGGGCCGCGCGTGCCCACGTGGGACAGCGCCTCGGTGTCGAGGATGCCCTCCTCGACGGCCCGGCGGAACGGCGTGCCGTGGGTGTACTCGGCGCCGAAGTACGTGTCCCAGGTGTCCAGATGCGCGTCGAAGTGCAGCAGGGCGACCGGGCCGTGCTTCTTGGCGACCGAGCGCAGCAGCGGCAGCGCGATGGTGTGGTCGCCGCCCAGCGTCATCATGCGGGCGCCGGTGCCGAGCAGGTCGTCGGCCGCGGCCTCGATGGTCTCGACGGCCTCGTTGATGTCGAACGGGTTCGCGGCGATGTCGCCGGCGTCGGCGACCTGCGCGAGCGCGAAGGGCGAGGCGTCCTGCGCCGGGTTGTACGGGCGCAGCAGCCGCGACGCCTCACGGATGGCGTTGCCGCCGAAGCGGGCGCCGGGCCGGTAGGAGACACCGGTGTCGAAGGGCACGCCGACGACGGCCACGTCGGCGGTGCCGACCTCGTCCAGGCGCGGCAGGCGGGCGAAGGTCGCCGGGCCCGCGTAGCGCGGGATGCGCGAGGAGTCGACGGGGCCACGCGGTTCACGGGGGGCGGGGGTGCTCATTCTGGGGCCTCTCGAAATCACGGACGCGTCACGGTCGATTCAACGTCGGGGCGGTCGCGGTGGACGTACCCGAGGGTAGGCAGGGCGGCGGATTCCGCACATGTACGTAGTGCAGGGTCCGGACCCGCCATATGGACACCACGTCCATCGAAAATTCCTCGGGGGAGACAATGAGCCGTATGCCGATACCGAGCCGTGCCGAACTCGTCGACCACCTCGTCCGTACGCGCATCGCGGGCGCGGTGGCCACGCCGCGCGAGAACAACCTCGACCACTACCGCAAGCTCGCGTCGGGCGACCGGCGGCACTGGCTGGGGCTGGAGCTGGGCGACCGCTGGACGGACGAGCAGGACGTGCTGGCCGTCATGGCGGAGCGCTGCGGCGTCAGCGACGACCTCGCCCACCGCGCCGGGCAGGACACGATCGACCCCGAGCTCACCGTGGACGCCCTGGAGCGGGCGGCCACCTTGCTGCGCAAGGCCGCCGAGGGGCGGCAGCGGGTGCTCTTCGCGACCGGGCACCCGGGCGGTCTGCTGGACGTGCACCACATGACGGCGCGGGCGCTGCGGGCCGCGGGCTGCGAGATCGTCCGCATCCCGGGCGGGCTGCGGGCCGACGAGGGCTCCGTCTGGCAGTTCGCCGACGTCGCCGTGTTCGAGGGCGGTGCCTCCCTCTGGCACACGCACTCGGGAGCCCCGATGGCCGCCGTCCTCGACGGCCTCACCCGCGAGGGCAGCCCCCTGCCGGACCTCGTCGTGGCCGACCACGGCTGGGCGGGCTGCGCGGCGCAGCGCGGCATCGACACGGTCGGCTACGCGGACTGCAACGACCCGGCGCTGTTCCTGGCAGAGGCGGAGGGCACCCTGCGGGTGGCTGTCCCGCTGGACGACCACGTGACCGACCCGCGCTTCTACGAACCGATGACGGCGTATGTGTTGTGGGCGGCGGGGTTGGCGCCGCTCTAGGCGGGTCGCGCCTGCGGCGTGCCTTGTCCCCTGCCCGCCTCTTCCCGAACCGGGGGAAACCCCCGGACCCCCAAAGCGGCTGCGCCGCTTGTCCTCAAACGCCGGACGGGCTGAATGTGCCCGCAGGCTGCGGACTACGCCAGCAAAACCAGCCCGTCCGGCGTTTGAGGACGCGGCCGCAGGCCGCCTCCGCCGCTGGGGGTCCCCCCGGCCGAAGGCTGGGGGAGGCAACGGCGCGTACCCGGCTTCCCGCCCGCCGGGGCGCCAATTGTTGCGCCGGGATGAAATCCGCAGGCGACAGCGTTGGGCCTCCCGGACGGCAAACGCCGGAAGCAACCGGAAGCAACGGGAGGGCGACGGTGACGACGACGGACACGAGCGGTCAAGGATGGGCCCGACGGCTCGCGGGACACTGCTGGCGCTACCGCCGCAGCGTGCTGCTCGCGCTCGGGTCCTCCCTCGCCGGCATGGCCGTCATGGCGCTGGTCCCGCTCATACCCAAGCTGATCATCGATGACGTCATAGGCGCCCGCAGCCGCCCGCTGGCCCCCTGGGCGGGGCTGCTGATAGCCGCCGCGGTCGTCGTCTACGGCCTCACGTACCTCCGCCGCTACTACGGCGGCCGCCTCGCCCTCGACGTCCAGCACGACCTGCGGACCGAGATGTACGCCTCGATCGCCCGGCTCGACGGCAAGCGCCAGGACGAGCTCTCCACCGGGCAGGTCGTCGGCCGCGGCACCAGCGACCTCCAGCTGGTGCAGAGCCTCCTCTTCATGCTGCCGATGATGATCGGCAACATCCTGCTCTTCGTGATCTCGCTGGCCGTGATGGTCTTCCTGTCGCCGCTGCTCACGGTCATCGCCCTCGCCGTGGCACCCGCGCTGTGGTTCCTGGCGAAGCGCAGCCGCGTCAAGCTCTTCCCGGCCACCTGGTACGCGCAGGGCCAGGCCGCCGCCGTCGCGGGCGTCGTGGACGGTGCCGTCACGGGCGTCCGCGTCGTCAAGGGCTTCGGGCAGGAGGCGCAGGAGGCCGCGAAGCTCCGCGAGGTCAGCCGCCGTCTCTTCGCCGGGCGGCTGCGCACCGTACGCCTCAACTCCCGCTACACCCCCGCTCTCCAGGCCGTGCCCTCCCTGGGACAGGTCGCCATGCTGGCGGTCGGCGGCTGGATGGCCACGCGCGGTCAGATCACCCTCGGCACGTTCGTGGCCTTCTCGACCTATCTGTCGCAGCTCGTCGGGCCGGTGCGGATGCTCACGATGATGCTGACCGTGGGCCAGCAGGCGCGGGCGGGCGTGGAGCGCGTCTTCGAGCTCATCGACACCGAGCCGGTCGTGGAGGAGCGCGAGGGAGCGCACGAGCTTCCCGCGGACGCCCCCGCCACCGTGGAGTTCGACGGCGTCGCCTTCGGCTACGACCCGGAGCGGCCCGTCCTCGCCGACTTCTCCCTGCGCATCGAGCCCGGTGAGACCGTCGCCGTCGTCGGCACGTCCGGCAGCGGCAAGTCCACGGTCTCGCTGCTGCTGCCGCGCTTCTACGACGTGACGAGCGGCGCCGTCCGGGTCGGCGGCCACGACGTGCGCGACCTGACGCTGCCCTCGCTGCGGGCGGCCATCGGGCTGGTGCCGGAGGACAGCTTCCTGTTCTCCGCGACGATCCGCGACAACATCGCCTACGGACACCCCGAGGCCACCGACGAGCAGATACGGGCCGCCGCGCGCGCCGCGCAGGCGGACGGCTTCGTCACCGCGCTGCCCGACGGCTACGACACCGAGGTCGGCGAACAGGGCCTCACCCTCTCCGGCGGCCAGCGGCAGCGCATCGCGCTCGCCCGCGCCATCCTCACCGACCCCCGGCTGCTGCTCCTCGACGACGCGACCTCCGCGGTCGACGCGCGCGTGGAGCACGAGATCCACGAGGCGCTGCGCGGCGTCATGGCGGGCCGTACGACCCTGCTGATCGCCCACCGTGCGTCGACGCTGGCGCTCGCCGACCGGATAGCCGTCCTCGACGGCGGCCGCCTCGCCGACATCGGCACGGCGGAGGAGCTGGAGCGCCGCTGCGAGCTGTACCGCAGGCTGCTGACCGACCCGGAGGAGCTGGCGGGCGTCCGGAAGGACCCCGCGGGCGCCGCGCAGGACCCGGCCCCGGCTTCGGCCTCGGACCCGCTCGCCCTCGCGGGCGCGTTCGGCGGTGAGGCGTCGGCCACGGGCC
This sequence comes from Streptomyces sp. NPDC002537, assembly GCF_053594975.1. Taxonomy (NCBI): domain Bacteria; kingdom Bacillati; phylum Actinomycetota; class Actinomycetes; order Kitasatosporales; family Streptomycetaceae; genus Streptomyces; species Streptomyces sp. NPDC002537. The sequence continues at coordinate 27,039 of NZ_JBSFWT010000011.1, read as the reverse complement.
TGGCCGTACCCGCGGACATCCCGCGCGCGAGGACCAAGCGGACCGTCGTCGACGGCGTCACCCCCGAACTCTGGGTCCGCAAGGACACCGGCCCCTCCCCCGACCTCGCCGGGATGCCCGCGACGCCCGAGCTGCTCGCCAAGGTCGCCGCGCTGCCGCCCGCGACGGACACGCCCGACGTGGACGAGGAGCGGGCCGCCCGGCCCGAGGAGTCGTACGGGCTGCGGCAGTTGCTGCGCGGCTTCGGGGCTCCGCTGGCGGTGGGCCTGCTGCTGGTGGTCGTGGACGCGGTCGCCGGGCTGCTGCTGCCGATCCTGATCCGGCACGGCATCGACCAGGGTGTGCAGCGGCTGGCCCTCGGCGCCGTCTGGGCGGCCTCCGGGCTCGCGCTGCTGGTGGTGCTCGTGCAGTGGGCCGCGCAGTTCGCGGAGACCCGGCTGACCGGACGCACGGGCGAGCGCGTGCTCTACGCGCTCCGCGTGAAGATCTTCGCCCAGCTGCAGCGGCTCGGGCTCGACTACTACGAGCGCGAGCTCACCGGCAAGATCATGACCCGGATGACGACGGACGTGGACGCCCTGTCGTCCTTCCTCCAGACCGGCCTGATCACCGCGGTCGTCTCCGTCCTCACCTTCTTCGGCATCCTGGTCGCCCTCCTGGTCCTCGACGTCGAGCTGGCGCTCGTGGTCTTCGCGACGCTGCCACTGCTGATCGTCGGCACAGTGGTGTTCCGCAGGAAGAGCGTCAAGGCGTACGAGCTCGCCCGCGAGCGCGTCGGCCTCGTCAACGCGGACCTCCAGGAGGGCGTCGCCGGGCTGCGCATCGTGCAGGCCTTCCGCCGGGAGGCCACCGGTGCCCGGCGGTTCGCCGAGCGCAGCGACGGCTACCGCACGGCGCGGGTGCGCGGCCAGTGGCTGATATCCGTCTACTTCCCGTTCGTGCAGCTGCTGTCGTCCGTCGCCGCGGCCGCCGTGCTGATCGTGGGCGCGGGCCGGGTGAGCGACGGCACGCTGACGGCGGGCGCGCTGGTGGCCTACCTGCTCTACATCGACCTGTTCTTCGCGCCCGTCCAGCAGTTGTCGCAGGTCTTCGACGGCTACCAGCAGGCGACCGTGTCCCTGGGCCGCGTCCAGGGACTGCTGCGCGAGCCCACCACGACCCCGGTGGCCGCCGAGCCGCGCGAGGTGCGGGAGCTGAGCGGCACGGTCCACTTCGACGACGTGCACTTCCACTACGGCGACGGGACACCCGCGCTGACCGGCATCGCCCTGACCGTCCCCGCCGGGCAGACCGTGGCGTTCGTCGGCGAGACGGGCGCGGGCAAGTCGACCCTGGTCAAGCTGGTGGCGCGGTTCTACGACCCGACGTCCGGCGCCGTCCGGGTGGACGGCCACGACCTGCGGGACCTCGACCCCACCGGCTACCGGCACCGCCTCGGCGTCGTCCCCCAGGAGCCGTACCTCTTCCCCGGCACCGTCCGCGACGCCATCGCGTACGGCCGCCCGGACGCCTCCGACGCCGAGGTCGAGGCCGCGGCGCGGGCCGTCGGCGCCCACGCGATGATCGCTTCCCTCGACGGCGGCTACCTCCACGAGGTCACCGAGCGCGGGCGCAACCTCTCCGCCGGACAGCGCCAGTTGATCGCCCTGGCCCGCGCCGAACTGGTCGACCCGGACGTCCTCCTCCTCGACGAGGCCACCGCCGCCCTCGACCTCGCCACGGAGGCCCTCGTCAACCAGGCCACCGACCGCCTCGCGGGCCGCCGCACGACCCTCGTCGTCGCCCACCGCCTCTCCACCGCGGCCCGCGCCGACCGCGTGATCGTCATGTCCGACGGCCGCGTCGCGGAGGACGGCACCCACACCGAACTCCTCGCCCGCGACGGGCACTACGCGAAGCTGTGGCGGACGTTCACGGGGGAGGCGGTGGCGGCGTAGGGGGGCGGGCCGCTCCGCCGACGGGATTCCCACTCTTTCAATAATCTCGATGCGTGACCGAGAACCCGTACGGCATCGGCGAGGGGCCGGCGACCAGAGTGAGTCTGTCGCTCCCGGAAGGCACAGCGGAAGCCATCAGGCGCCGCGTGGGCGAGCGCGAGTTCTCCTCGTTCATCACGGCGGCGGTCGAGCGCGAACTGCGCGGCCGGACCCTGGATGAGTATCTGGCCGACTACGAACGCCGCAAGGGCCCGGTGTCGGAGCAGGAGCGGGCGGGAGCGCGACGGGTCTTCGACGAGGTGCTCGCGGAGCAGGGCGAGCGGCCCGCCGCAAGCTGACCCACGAGGGCACCCTGGTTCTCGACTGCGAAGCGCCGGGCCGCTCCGGTGTCGGCCTTGGAGCCGTCCTTCAGGCGCTCCGAGGACCGACCGCCCCGAACCGTATGATCGCCCCTGGCGAGAGGGCGGCTGGACATGGCGGTGGAGGACACCAAGGAACGGCTGATCGGCGCGGCCGGGGTCGTGCTGAGGGAGCAGGGGTACGGGAAGTCCAGTGCGCGGACGATCGCCAAGGAGGCCGGGGTCAATTCCGCGCTGGTCTTCTATCACTTCGGGGGCGTCGATCCGCTGCTGTTCGCCGCGCTGGACCGGTCGTCCGAGGAGCGGATGGCGGTGCTGTCCGAGGCCGTCGCGGACTGCCGCACGCTGGAGGATCTGGTCGAGGCCGGTACGCGGGTGTACCGGCACGACGTCGAGGCCGGTCATCTGACGCTGTTCTCCGAGCTGGTGGCGGCGGCCGTGGCCAAGCCGGAGCTGCGCGAGGAGATCAAGGTACGGGCGGAGCCGTGGATCGCGTTCGTCGAGGAGGCCCTGGAGCGGGTCATCGGGGGGACGCCGCTGGCCCGGCTGACGCCGCCGCGTGATCTGGCCAACGCGGCGATCACGTTCTATCTGGGCGTCAATCTGTTCACGGTGCTGGACTCCGACCGCTCGCGCACGGAGTCGGTGTTCGCGATGGCGCGGCGGCTGGCCCCGCGCGCGCGGCTCCTGACCCGGCGGCTGCCGGCCCGGCTCGGTGGCAAGCGGCGCGCGCACAGCTGACGCGCTCCCCGTGCGGAACCGCTCGGCGGCGCCGCCCGTCCAAGGGGCGTGCTGTCCGGCCCACCGCGGTGCGGTGTCGGCGTGGGCCGCCGGGCGCGTGGCCGACCCTCCCTCTCCGCCGCCCGCGGCCGACAGCGCACCGCCGCCGGCGCACCCCCCTTCACGGCGCCGGCGGTGGCCGCCCCGCACCGGGTGCGGGACGGCCACACGAGGGCTACGGCCTGCTACGACCTGTTACGGCCGCAGGCTGTACTGCCGTTCGACCGCCGGGCGGTCGAGCTTCGCGTCGTACGGGGCGAGCGGCTTGGCGTTCGAGACGTCCTTCTGGACGGCCTTGGGGGCGACGCCCGCCCACTGGAGGACCTCGGCGGTGGCCGTCGCCCGCTCGTCGGCGACGAGCTGGGCGATGTTCGAGCCGTGGTTGCCGCCGGGCGCGTAGAAGCGGTGGTCGTGCCGCTGCTCCGCGTGCCGTCCGACGCTGAACGGCTTACCGCTCCACGGGTCGTTCTGTCCGTAGACGAAGAGCATCCGCTCGCTGTCGTTGCGGACCCAGCGGTCTATGTCGGCCATCGCGCCGGGGTGGAACTTCATCGGGATGTCGCGCGGCACGTACGCCCGCGGGGTGTTGATCCCGGGGTACCGCAGCAGCCCCTTGAGCTGCGGCGTGTGCACGACGGGCGAGCCGAGCTCGGTGCCCGCCTGGTAGTAGTACGGGGTGAACTTCTCCAGGCCCTGGTCGGTGTAGCTGTCGAAGCCCGAGACGGTGTCGATGAACTTGTACAGGTCGTCGGTGGAGGCGTCGGTCGCGGGCACGGTCGCGCACTCGCTCTGCAGGTGGTACTGCCAGAACGACCACACCAGGTCGAGGGCCACGTTCTCGTACGCCTTGTCGGCGTCGCCGATGACCTTGAACGTCTTGCCGTTGGCGTCGGCCCACTTCTGGTAGCGGGCGACGATCTCGTCGCGGCGGACGAGCGCCTGCCGCTGCACGGAGTCGAGCTGCTTGCGGCACGCCTGGTCGCCGACGTTCGCGAAGAACCGGTCGTACGCCGAGCCCTGGCCGTTGCTGGTGTCGTTGGGCGCGACGTAGGCGACGGTGCCGTTCATGTCGTCCGGGTAGAAGCGGCGGTAGTACGTCGCCGTCATGCCGCCCTTGCTGCCGCCGGTGGCCAGCCAGTTCTTGCGGTAGACCGGCTTGAGCGCCTGGAACAGGCGGTGCTGGTCGGCGGCGGCCTGCCGGATGTCGAGCTTGGACCAGTCGGCGGGCTGCGGCCGCGACGGGGTGAAGAAGCGGTACTCCATCGACACCTGGTTGCCGTCGACGATCCGGGTGGGCTCGCTGCGGCCGGGGTTGGTGTTGACGTTGTACCCGGAGGTGAAGAAGACGGTCGGGCGTTCCGTCGACTTGTGCAGCAGGGTGAAGCGCTGCTTGAACGTGCCCTTGTCCGGGCGCCGGTGGTCGACCGGCTGATCGTACGTCAGGACGAGGTAGCGGTAGCCGTCGTACGGCTTCTCCTCGACGAAGTTCATCCCCGGGATGTCGAGGATGCGTTGCTTGATGTCCGGCTCGGTCGTGGTCGCGGCAGCGGCCGTCCCGGCGGTGGCGGCGCCGACGCCGAAGGTGCCCATGAGCACCACCAGCGCCAGCAGCCATCTGAATGCCTTGCGCATTCGCCCTCCCCTTGGGTTCGCATAAGTCGCGGCGAACCTACCGGGGCGACAAGGGGCGCACCAGCCCCTGCGCCTTGAGCTCGCCCCGGCCCATGAGGACAGCGAGGACCGTGTCGAAGTCCCGGCTCCCGGAGCCGAGTCCCTCACCCCCGGGGAACCCGCACGACCCCCTCCTGGATCACCGATACCGCCAGCTCCCCCGTGCGCGTGAAGATACGGCCGCGGGCCAGGCCCCGGCCGCCCTGGGACGTCGGGCTCTCCTGGTCGTAGAGGAGCCAGTCGTCCGCGCGGAAGGGGCGGTGGAACCACATCGCGTGGTCGAGGCTCGCGCCGACGACGTCGCCGACCGCCCAGCCGCCGCGGCCGTGGGCGAGGAGGACGGAGTCGAGAAGGGTCATGTCGGAGACGTAGGTGGCGAGGCCGATGTGGAGGAGGGGATCGCCCCAGAGGGCGTCGGGGGGCGGGGCGTCGTCCAGTTTGCCGTTGGTCCGGAACCAAACCTGCGACTTCGGTTCACGGGGCGCGGTCACGTCGCCGTACGGGGGCTCGTCGACGTAGCGGAGGTCGACGGCCGCGCGGGCGTCGAGGAGCCGGTCCAGCACCCGCGGGTCGGCGAAGCGGTGGGCGACGCGGGGCAGCATCTCGGCGGCGGTGGGCAGGGTGAGGGGGTCCGGTGCGGACGGCATCGGCTCCTGGTGCTCCAGGCCCTCCTCGTGCGTCTGGAAGGACGCGGAGAGATGGAAGATGGGGTGCCCGTGCTGCACGGCGACGACGCGGCGGGTGGTGAAGGACCGGCCGTCTCGGATGCGGTCCACCGTGTAGACGATGGGGACTTCGGGGTCGCCGGTGCGCAGGAAGTAGGAGTGCAGGGAGTGCGGGATGCGGTCGCCGGGGACGGTGCGCCCCGCGGCGACCAGGGCCTGGGCGGCGACCTGGCCGCCGAAGACGCGCGGCACCAGCGTGTGGCGGCTCACGCCGCGGAAGATGTCCTCCTCGATCCGCTCCAGGTCGAGGACGCTGAGCAGATCGTCGAGGGGTGTAAGGGGCTCGTTCATGGTGTGTGGGCCTTACCGTGTGGGCCTTACCGGTCCGCCGGGCCCGTCACAGGCCCATGGACTTGGCGATGATGGAGCGCATGACCTCGCTCGTCCCGCCGTAGATCCGGGTGACGCGGGTATCCGCGTAGAGGCGGGCGATCGGGTACTCCATCATGTAGCCGTAGCCGCCGTGCAGTTGGAGGCACTTGTCGATGACGACGGCGGCGCGCTCGGTGGTGAAGAGCTTCGCGGAGGCGGCGTCGGCGGCGGTGAGCTCGCCCGCGTCGTGCGCGTCCAGGGCGCGGTCCACGACCGCCTGCATGGCGTCGACCTCGGCCTTGCAGTCGGCCAGCACGAACTTGGTGTTCTGGAAGGCCGCGACGGACTGTCCGAAGACGGTGCGGTCCTTCACATACGCCTTGGCGAACTCGACGGCCGCGGCGGACTGGGCGTACGCGCCGACGGCGATGGAGAGGCGCTCCTGCGGCAGGTTGTGCCCGAGGTAGCCGAACGCCTTGCCCTCCTCGCCGAGGAGGTCCTCGACGGGCACCTTGACGTCGGTGAAGGAGAGTTCGGCGGTGTCGGAGGCGTGCAGCCCGAGCTTCTCCAGCTTGCGGCCGACCGCGTAGCCCTCGGAGGCGGTGTCGACGGCGAGGATGGAGATGCCGGCGCGCCGGTCCTCGGGGGTGGGCGGTGCGGTGCGGGCGCAGACGAGGACGCGGTCGGCGTGGACGCCGCCGGTGATGAACGTCTTCGCGCCGTTGAGGACGTAGTGCGTGCCGTCCTCGGAGAGCCTGGCGGTGGTCTTCATGCCGGCCAGGTCGGAGCCGGTGCCCGGCTCGGTCATGGCGATGGCGGTCATCATGTCGCCGGAGACGAAGGGCGGCAGCCAGCGCCGCTTCTGCTCCTCGGTGGCGTACTTGAGGAGGTACGGGAGGCACAGGGCGGCGTGCACGCTGCTGCCGCCGAAGCTGACGCCCGCGCGGGCGCACTCCTCGGTGATGACGGCCTGGAACTTGAAGCTGTGCTCACCGGCGCCGCCGTACTCCTCGGGCACCTCGATGCCGAAGACGCCGAGTTCGCCGAGCTTCTTGTAGAACTCGCGCGGCGCGGCACCGGCTTCCCGCCACTCGTCGTAGAACGGCGTGACCTCCGCGGCGATGAAGTCGCGCATCGTCCCGCGGAACGCCTCGTGGTCCTCGTTGTACACAGTCCGACGCATCGGCCGTCTCCTCGTCCACTCGCCCGAACCCACGCCTAAGCGCTTGCTCAGGGCGCAAGTTACCCGCCGGTCAAGAGAATTGTCCAGAGTCGGACGACCTCGGACTTCGGACCTCGGCCCTCAGACCTCGGGCCCGGCCGAGAGGGCCGCGAGGGCGCCGAGCGCGAGGCGGCGGAGGAGGGCCGCGGTGGCGGCGCGGCCGGGGAGGGCGCCGGGGCGGCCGAGGTGGGGCGTGGAGTTGAGCAGGCCGAAGACGGCGTGGACGGCGGCGCGCGCCTCGGCGGCCGGGGCGTCCGGGTGCAGCGCGCGGACGACGTCGACCCACAGCTCGACGTACTGCCGCTGGAGGGAGCGCACCTGCTTGCGGTCGGTGTCGCGCAGCTGCCCCAGTTCGCGGTCGTGGAGGGTGATCAGCGCGCGGTCGTCGAGGGCGAAGTCGATGTGGCCGTCGATGAGGGAGTCGAGGACGGCGGCCGGTCCGCCGGCGGCGGCCGTGGCCTCGGCGACCCGCTTGCGGCCGCCGTCGAGGAGCCGCTCGCTGATGCCCACGAGCAGCTCGGAGAGCATCGCGTCCTTGCCCGCGAAGTGGCGGTAGAGGCCGGGTCCGCTGATGCCGACGGCGGCCCCTATCTCGTCCACGCCGACGCCGTGGAAGCCGCGCTCCGCGAAGAGCCGGGCGGCCTCCTCCAGGATCTGCTCGCGACGGGAGGGGGCGGCGTGCGTACGGGTGGCTGCGCTGTTCACGGAATCAATTCTAGACAGCGGCGTTAGCCGCCGTTAACCTGAAGGAAGTGTGTTAACGCTCATTAACCGAGCAAGGGAGCTCGAGCACATGCAGCAGGCACCGGTGCTGGGGAGCACCGCCGACCCCTCGTCCGATCCCTGGCGGGCCAACGAGGCCGCCCATCGCGAGCTGGCGGCGGGGCTGCGGGAGCGGCTGGCCGCGGCGCGGCTGGGCGGCGGCGAGCGGGCCAGGGCGCGGCACACCGCGCGCGGCAAGCTGCTGCCGCGCGACCGGGTCGACGCCCTGCTGGACCCGGGCTCGCCGTTCCTGGAGATCGCGCCGCTGGCGGCCGAGGGGATGTACGGCGGGGCCGCCCCGGCCGCGGGTGTGATCGCGGGCATCGGGCGGGTGTCCGGCCGCGAGACGGTGATCGTCGCCAACGACGCCACGGTCAAGGGCGGCACGTACTACCCGATGACGGTGAAGAAGCACCTGCGCGCGCAGGAGATCGCGCTGGAGAACCGGCTGCCCTGCCTGTATCTGGTGGATTCCGGCGGCGCGTTCCTGCCCATGCAGGACGAGGTGTTCCCGGACCGCGAGCACTTCGGCCGGATCTTCTACAACCAGGCGCGGATGTCCGGTGCGGGCATCCCGCAGATCGCCGCGGTCCTGGGCTCGTGCACGGCCGGCGGGGCGTACGTCCCGGCGATGAGCGACGAGGCGGTCATCGTGCGCGGCCAGGGCACGATCTTCCTGGGCGGCCCGCCGCTGGTGAAGGCCGCGACGGGCGAGGTCGTCACGGCGGAGGAGCTGGGCGGCGGCGAGGTGCACTCCAAGGTCTCCGGCGTCACCGACCACCTCGCCGAGGACGACGCGCACGCGCTGCGGATCGTGCGGACGATCGTGTCCACGCTGCCGGAGCGCGGGGCCCTGCCGTGGCCGGTGGAGCCGGTCGAGGAGCCCGAGGCCGACCCGGCGGGGCTGTACGGGGCGGTGCCGGTGGACTCCCGCACGCCGTACGACGTCCGCGAGGTCATCGCGCGCGTGGTGGACGGTTCGCGGTTCGCCGAGTTCAAGGCGGAGTTCGGGCAGACGCTGGTGACCGGCTTCGCCCGGATCCACGGCCACCCGGTGGGCATCGTCGCCAACAACGGCATCCTCTTCTCGGAGTCGGCGCAGAAGGGCGCGCACTTCATCGAGCTGTGCGACCAGCGCGGCATCCCCCTGGTCTTCCTGCAGAACATCTCGGGCTTCATGGTCGGCAGGCAGTACGAGGCGGGCGGCATCGCCAAGCACGGCGCGAAGATGGTGACGGCGGTCGCCTGCACGCGCGTCCCCAAGCTGACGGTCGTCGTCGGCGGCTCCTACGGCGCGGGCAACTACTCGATGTGCGGGCGCGCCTATTCGCCGCGCTTCCTGTGGATGTGGCCCAACGCCAAGATCTCGGTGATGGGCGGCGAGCAGGCCGCGTCCGTCCTCGCGACGGTCAAGCGCGACCAGCTGGAGGGGCGCGGCGAGGAGTGGAGCGCGGAGGAGGAGGCCGCGTTCCGGGCGCCGATCCGCGAGCAGTACGAGACGCAGGGCAGCGCCTACTACGCCACCGCGCGGCTGTGGGACGACGGGGTCATCGACCCGCTGGAGACGCGCACGGTGCTCGGTCTCGCGCTCACCGCGTGCGCGAACGCGCCCCTGCCGGAGAAGGACCCCGCGGCGCCCGGCTACGGCGTCTTCCGGATGTGAGGCGGAGCATGTTCGAAACTGTCCTGGTCGCCAACCGAGGCGAGATCGCCGTCCGTGTCATCCGCACGCTGCGGGAGCTGGGCATCCGGTCGGTCGCCGTGTTCAGCGACGCCGACGCGGACGCGCGGCACGTGCGCGAGGCCGACACGGCCGTACGGATCGGTCCGGCGGCGGCCGCCGAGAGCTATTTGTCGATCGAGCGCCTGCTGGCGGCCGCCGGGCGCACGGGCGCGCAGGCCGTCCACCCCGGCTACGGCTTCCTCGCGGAGAACGCGGCCTTCGCCCGCGCCTGCGAGGCCGCCGGGCTCGCGTTCATCGGCCCGCCCGCGCGGGCGATCGAGCTGATGGGCGACAAGATCCGTGCCAAGGAGACGGTGCGGGCGGCGGGCGTGCCGGTGGTGCCGGGTTCGTCGGGCAGCGGCCTGACGGACGCCGAACTGACGGCGGCCGCGCTGGAGATCGGGATGCCCGTACTGCTGAAGCCCTCCGCGGGCGGCGGCGGCAAGGGCATGCGGCTCGTCCGCGACGCGGCGCTGCTGGGCGAGGAGATCGCGGCCGCCCGGCGCGAGGCGCGCGGCTCGTTCGGTGACGACACGCTGCTCGTCGAGCGGTGGATCGACCGCCCCCGCCACATCGAGATCCAGGTGCTGGCGGACGGCCACGGCAACGTCGTCCACCTGGGCGAGCGCGAGTGCTCCCTCCAGCGCCGCCACCAGAAGATCGTCGAGGAGGCGCCGTCCCCGCTGCTGGACGGGGCCACGCGCGCGGCGATGGGCGAGGCGGCGGTGCAGGCCGCCCGCTCGTGCGGCTACGCGGGCGCGGGCACGGTGGAGTTCATCGTGCCGGGCGACGACCCCGCCTCGTACTACTTCATGGAGATGAACACGCGTCTCCAGGTCGAGCACCCCGTCACCGAGCTGATCACCGGTCTCGACCTGGTGGAGTGGCAGGTGCGGGTCGCCTCCGGCGAGGCCCTGGCGCTCGCCCAGGAGGACGTGACGCTCACGGGCCACGCCGTGGAGGCCCGCATCTGCGCCGAGACCGCGCGCCCGAACGGCGACCGGGTCGACTTCCTGCCCTCGGCGGGCACGGTGCGGCTGCTGCGCGAGCCGGCGGGCGAGGGCGTCCGCGTGGACTCCGGCCTCTCCGAGGGCACGGAGGTCGGCACCTCGTACGACCCGATGCTGGCCAAGGTCATCGCGTACGGTCCGGACCGCGCGACGGCACTGCGGCGGCTGCGGGCCGCTCTCGCGGAGACGGTGGTGCTGGGCGTCGACACCAACGCGGGGTTCCTCCGGAGGCTGCTGGCGCACCCCGATGTGGTGTCGGGGGCGCTGGACACGGGGCTGGTGGACCGGGCCTCGGCGGGGCTCGTGACGTCGTCCGTCCCGGACGAGGTGTACGCGGCGGGCGCGCTGCTGCGGCAGGCGGCCCTGGAGCCGGGGAGCCCCGTCGCCGGGGGCTCTGCCCCGGCCCCGCGCCTTCCCCCCGCCGCGCCCGGGAGGCAGGCCCCCCGGCCCCCCGCGTGGGTGGACCCGTTCTCCGTCCCGACGGGCTGGCGCCTCGGCGGCGAACCGGCGTGGACGCCGCACCACTTCCGCGCACCGGGCCAGGACCCGGTCACGGTCCGGGTGCGCACCACGGGGACGGCGACGGACATCGCCCTGGACGGCGCGCGACTGCCTGCGGGCCCGGAGGCCCCGGCACCGTCCGCGCCCGGAAGCGCACCCGCACGCGTCGTCCGCCTGGACGCCCACACCCTCACCGTCGAACTCGCCGGTCTCACCCACCGCTTCACCCACGCTCCCTCCCCGGAGGGGACGTGGCTCGGCCGCGACGGCGACACCTGGTTCATACGGGATCACGATCCCGTACAGGCACGCGGCAGCGCGAGCGCGGCCGGCGTGGACACCCTGACCGCCCCCATGCCCGGCACCGTCACCGTCGTGAAGGCGGCCGTCGGGGACGAGGTCCGCGCCGGGCAGAGCCTGCTCGTCGTGGAGGCGATGAAGATGGAGCACGTCATCTCCGCCCCGCACGACGGCACGGTCACCGAGCTGGACGTGACGGCCGGGGCCACCGTCGCCATGGACCAGGTGCTGGCCGTGGTCACCCCGGCCGCCGGGGAGGAGTCATGATCGACGGACTGCCCATGACCGTGCCGGAGCCGGGCCTCCCGGCGCGGGTGCGGATTCACGAAGTGGGCCCGCGCGACGGCCTGCAGAACGAGAAGACGGTCGTGCCGACGGAGGTGAAGGCGGAGTTCATCCGCCGTCTCGCCGCCGCCGGGCTCGGCACCGTCGAGGCGACGAGCTTCGTGCACCCCAAGTGGGTGCCCCAACTGGCCGACGCCGAGCGGCTGATGCCGATGCTCGACGGCGTCCCGGCCCGGCTGCCCGTCCTGGTGCCGAACGCGCGCGGCCTGGACCGCGCCCTGGCCCTGGGCGTACGGGAGATCGCCGTCTTCGGCAGCGCCACCGAGTCGTTCGCGAAGGCCAACCTCAACCGTACGGTGGACGAGTCGCTGGAGATGTTCGCGCCGGTGGTGGCCACGGCGCGCGAGGCGGGCGTCCGGGTGCGCGGCTATCTGTCCATGTGCTTCGGCGATCCCTGGGAAGGGGCCGTGCCCGTCGAGCAGGTGGTGCGGGTCGCCGGCCGCCTGCTGGACCTCGGCTGTGACGAGCTGAGCCTGGGCGACACGATCGGCGTGGCCACACCGGGCCACGTCACCGCGCTGCTGACCGGCCTCCACGGCGCGGGCGTGCCGGTGGACCGGCTCGCCGTGCACTTCCACGACACCTACGGCCAGGCACTGTCCAACACCCTCGCCGCGCTCCGGCTCGGCGTGACCACCGTCGACGCCTCCGCCGGCGGCCTCGGCGGCTGCCCGTACGCCAGGAGCGCGACGGGCAACCTCGCCACCGAAGACCTCCTCTGGATGCTCAACGGCCTCGGGATCGACACCGGGGTCGACATCGGCCTGCTCACCGCCACGAGCGTGTGGATGGCCGACCGGCTGGGGCGGCCCAGCCCGTCCCGTACAGTCCGCGCCCTTTCCCGTCAGGAGCCCTGAGTCATGCCGCTGGACCACCGCCTCACCCCCGAGCACGAGGAACTCCGCCGTACCGTCGAGGAGTTCGCACACGACGTGGTCGCCCCGAAGATCGGCGACTTCTACGAGCGCCACGAGTTCCCGTACGAGATCGTGCGGGAGATGGGCCGCATGGGCCTGTTCGGACTGCCGTTCCCGGAGGAGTACGGCGGGATGGGCGGTGACTACCTGGCGCTCGGGCTGGCCCTGGAGGAGCTGGCCCGGGTGGACTCCTCGGTGGCGATCACCCTGGAGGCCGGGGTCTCGCTGGGCGCGATGCCCGTCTTCCGGTTCGGCACGGAGGAGCAGAAGCGGGAGTGGCTGCCCAAGCTGTGCTCCGGCGAGATGCTGGGCGCGTTCGGGCTGACGGAGCCGGGCGCGGGCTCGGACGCGGGCGGCACCCGCACCACGGCGCGGCTGGACGAGGCCACGGGCGAGTGGGTGATCAACGGCACCAAGTGCTTCATCACCAACTCGGGCACGGACATCACGGGCCTGGTCACCGTCACCGCCGTGACCGGCCGCACGGCCGACGGCAAGCCGCTGATCTCGTCGATCATCGTGCCGTCCGGGACGCCCGGCTTCACGGTCGCGGCCCCGTACTCCAAGGTGGGCTGGAACGCCTCGGACACCCGCGAGCTGTCGTTCTCCGACGTCCGGGTGCCGAAGGCGAACCTGCTGGGCGAGGAGGGGCGCGGCTACGCCCAGTTCCTGCGGATACTGGACGAGGGCCGGGTCGCGATCTCGGCGCTGGCGACGGGCCTGGCGCAGGGCTGTGTGGACGAGTCCGTGAAGTACGCCAAGGAACGCGAGGCGTTCGGCCGGCCGATCGGCTCGAACCAGGCGATCCAGTTCAAGCTGGCCGACATGGAGATGCGGGCGCACACGGCCCGGCTCGCCTGGCGGGACGCCGCGTCGCGGCTGGTGCACGGCGAGCCGTTCAAGAAGGAGGCGGCGCTCGCGAAGCTGTACTCCTCGGAGATCGCGGTGACCAACGCCCGCGAGGCCACCCAGATCCACGGCGGCTACGGCTTCATGAACGAGTACCCGGTGGCCCGCATGTGGCGGGACTCCAAGATCCTGGAGATCGGCGAGGGCACCAGCGAGGTCCAGCGGATGCTGATCGCCCGCGAACTGGGCTTCTGATCCGCCCTTTGACGGGTCGTCGGCCCTGCGAGAATCGGATGCATGGCTGAGATCTTCCAGAAGGACGGTACGTGGACGTTCGACGGCGCCACGATACGGATCGTGCCGGGCCGGGAGCGTGGAGTGCACCCGGCCCGGCAGACCCTGGGTGAGCTGGCCGTCCCGCTGGCGGCGACGGCCGCGGTCTCCTTCGAGCCGGGCCGCAAGGGCGGGCGGCTCCGGCTGCGGCTGCGCGACGGGGCGGACCCGCTGCTCCAGGTCGCGCGCGGGCAGCTGCCGGACGGCGCGGACCCGTACCAGCTGGCCGTGGAGCCCGCCCAGGCGGGCGTCGCGGAGTACTTCGTGGACGAGGTCCGTACGGCGCTGCTCCTGGAGCAGGTGCCGTCCGGGCCCGCCGACCGCTATCTGCTGCCCGGCCCGGCCGTGCCGCTGTCGGTGACCGCCGGGGACGGCACGGTGACCTTCGACGGCGAGCGGATCAGCCTGGAGTGGAACTGGAAGACCGAGGACGACAAGAAGTCCGCGGGCCGCCAGTCGCTGCCGCTGTCGGAGATCGGCTCCGTGGAGTGGCAGCCCTCCATCGGCCTGGAGAACGGCTACCTCCGCTTCCTCCACCCCGGCCAGACGGCGCGGACGCCCCCGAAGCACGACCCGCACGCGATCGAGTTCTACGGCTTCAAGAAGGACCCGCTGCTGGCCCTGGTCGCGGCGGCGGTCACGGCCCGGCTGCCGCACCCCTCCGCTCCACGGGACGCGCCTGCGGCGCCCGCCCTGACCAAGGGCGAGGTGGCGGGCGAGCCGATGCCCGACCACGACGCGCTGCTGCGTCGCCTGCGCGAGCTGGGTGAGCTGTTCCAGGCGGGCGTCCTGACGGAGGACGAGTTCGCGGCGGCGAAACAGGCCGTGATCAAGCGCTTCTGAGCGCCTCATAAGGGGCGCGGGGGACTGTGCGGCCAGCCACACACGGCCCGCGGTCGCGCACCGGGCCCCGGAGGCGTCCGGTAGGCACTTTACCTACCCTTTCCCTTCCGGCCTGCCCGATATCGGGCAGGATTCTTGCGATAGTGCGGCCCACCCCGCACTATCGTCTGGTGCTCGAACGCCGTACTTCCCATGACGACCTGGTCGACCACCTGGTGCGCAGCACGCCGCTACAGCGCGGCGAGGCCGCCCGGGTGGTCCTGGACGTCCTGGCGTACTTCGACGAGACGACCGAGGCGTTCGTCCGCCGCCGCCACCGCGAGCTGCAGTCCGGCGGGCTGCACAACGCGGAGATCTTCGAGCGGATCTCGGCGGAGCTGCCGCATCGCGCGGTGACCCCGCCCGAACTCTCGCTGCGGCAGCTGCGCCGCATCGTCTACGGCTGATCACGGCGGCTCCTGCCGCCGTCGAGCATCACTGATCTTTTGCCTGGGAGGGCCAAACATGTGCGGAATCGTCGGATATATCGGTAAGCGCGATGTCGCCCCGCTGCTGCTGGAGGGCCTCCAGCGCCTGGAGTACCGCGGCTACGACTCCGCCGGTATCGCCCTGCACGCGAGCGGCAAGACCGGTGGCCTGAAGACCGCCAAGGCCAAGGGCCGCGTCCGTGAGCTGGAGGCCCGCCTGCCCAAGCGCTTCAACGGCAGCACCGGCATCGCCCACACCCGCTGGGCCACCCACGGCGCGCCCAACGACGTCAACGCCCACCCGCACGTGGACGCCGACGAGAAGGTCGCCGTCGTCCACAACGGCATCATCGACAACGCCGCCGACCTGCGCACCCGGCTGACCGCCGAGGGCATCGTCTTCCTCTCCGACACCGACACCGAGGTCCTCGCGCACCTCATCGCCCGCTCCCAGGCCGGGACCCTGGAGGAGAAGGTCCGCGAGGCGCTGCGGCACATCGAGGGCACGTACGGCATCGCCGTGCTGCACGCCGACTTCCCGGACCGGATCGTCGTCGCCCGCAACGGCTCCCCCGTCGTGCTGGGCATAGGCGAGAAGGAGATGTTCGTCTCCTCCGACGTCGCCGCCCTGGTCAGCCACACCCGCCAGGTCGTCACCCTCGACGACGGCGAGATGGCCACCCTCAAGGCCGACGAGTACCGCACGTACACCACCGAGGGCTCCGCCACCTCCGCCCAGCCGACCACCGTGGAGTGGGAGGCCGAGTCGTACGACATGGGCGGCCACGACACGTACATGCACAAGGAGATCCACGAGCAGGCCGACGCCGTGGACCGCGCGCTGCGCGGCCGCATCGACGACCGCTTCTCCACCGTGCACCTGGGCGGCCTCAACCTCGACGCCCGGGACGCGCGCGCCGTGCGCCGGGTGAAGATCCTGGGCTGCGGCACCTCGTACCACGCGGGCCAGATCGGCGCCCAGATGATCGAGGAGCTGGCGCGCATCCCCTCCGACGCCGAGCCCGCCTCCGAGTTCCGCTACCGCAACCCGGTCGTGGACCCCGACACCCTCTACATCGCGGTGTCCCAGTCCGGTGAGACCTACGACGTCCTCGCGGCCGTCCAGGAGCTCAAGCGCAAGGGCGCCCGCGTGCTGGGCCTGGTGAACGTGGTCGGCTCCGCGATCGCCCGCGAGACCGACGGCGGCATCTACGTCCACGCCGGCCCCGAGGTCTGCGTCGTCTCCACCAAGTGCTTCACCAACATGGTGGTCTCCTTCGGCCTGCTCGCCCTGCACCTGGGCCGCATCCGCGACCTGTCCGTCGCCGACGGCAAGCGGATCATCGAGGGCCTGCGCAAGCTGCCCGCCCAGATCGCGGAGATCCTCGGCAACGAGGCGGAGATCGAGAAGCTGGCCGCCGAGTACGCGGACGCCAAGTCGATGATGTTCATCGGCCGGGTGCGCGGCTACCCCGTCGCCCGTGAGGCCTCGCTGAAGCTCAAGGAGGTCTCGTACATCCACGCCGAGGCCTACCCCGCCTCCGAGCTCAAGCACGGTCCGCTGGCGCTGATCGAGCCCGCGATGCCGACCGTCGCGATCGTGCCGGACGACGAGCTGCTGGAGAAGAACCGCGCCGCCCTGGAGGAGATCAAGGCCCGCAGCGGCCGTATCCTCGCCGTCGCGCACCAGGTCCAGGAGAAGGCCGACCACACGATCGTGGTGCCGAAGAACGAGGACGAGCTCGACCCGATCCTGATGGGCATCCCGCTCCAGCTGCTCGCCTACTACACGGCGAAGGCCATGGGCCGCGACATCGACAAGCCGCGCAACCTGGCGAAGTCCGTCACCGTCGAGTAGTCCCCCGGGCCCCTTGGACTCGGTCCTGCCGCACCTGTCCTGCGGCGGGTCCGGCCCGTCGCCGCCTGTCCCGCGACGGGTCCGGAACAGCCCTCCCCGCACGTGCCACCCGGCGCGCGGGGAGGGCTGTTCCTTTTGCCGGCGTTGCCCTCCCGCCGACGGTGCCGCCACCGGCTCCGGGAACCGTCACCTCCCGTCCGGCAGCACGCCACGCGTCGGTTCCTACCCGCCCCGGGGCGCCCTCCACCCGCTACGCGCGGGTAGATTCACCGGCCGTCAACGCGAGGGACGACGGGATCGCCCGTACGGGGACGGAAGTTGACATGCTCTCGGGAGCGGCCACGGGACGACGTCCTAGGGGATGACGACGACCGGCCGCTGCGCGCGCCGCGCCAGCCGCCCCGCCACCGAGCCGAAGATCCGGCCGACCAGGCCGTGCGTGGACCCGACGACGATCGCGTCCGCCGCGTACTCCCGGCCGACCTCCTCCAGCTCGTGGCAGATGTCGCCGCCGCGCTCGACGAGGATCCACGGCACCTCGGACAGGTGGTCCGCACAGGCCAGTTCGAGCCCGAGGACCTCCGTGCGGTGATCCGGCACGTCCACGAAGACCGGCGGCTCACAGCCCGCCCAGACGGTCGTCGGCAGCCGGTTGGCCACATGGACGATGATCAGGCCCGAGCCGGAGCGCCGGGCCATCCCGATTGCATACGCAAGCGCGCGCTCGCTGGACGTGGAACCGTCGAAGCCCACCACGACACCGTGCTGGAACGCCGGATCGCAGGAATGGCGTGTTTCTTCCGCCGCTTCGGGGTGCGCCGCGTGATCGGCGACCCGCTTGCGGTCCGCGGGTTCGGAGAATTCGTGACCGGCCATCGGAGTCTCGGCGAAGGATGTCCTCGTGCGGAGGGATCAGCGGTGGACTGGTTGCAGTTGTCGGGGGAGGAACGCGGCGAGTGCCGGGAAAGGTGCCGCCCGGAGCGTCCCGAGGGACGGGTGGACGAGAAATCCGTCCGGGATTCATCTTTTCAAGCACTTACCTTCCAGGGTACGGCGACACCCGTCGCCTGCCCAGAGGCCGCCCGGCGGGGCGACCCGCTCCTGGCGGGGCGGGGACGCCGCCCCCGGACCCGGGGAACCGGGGCACGGCGGGCGTTCCCCGGAGCATGCACGAGGGCGGCCCGTAGCGCAATGCCCCCGCCGTAACGCGGCGGTACTCCTGATGCGCGCGGCGCAGTGACCCAGGCGCCCGGCCCGGCGTTGTACCACCGTCAGCCGCCGCCAGCAGGGAGCCGCTCCGTGCCCGGAACCCGTGATCACACCCGCGCCGACGACCCCGGGACCGACTCCCCCGATCCGGTGAGCGATGTGGTCCGCTGGGCGGCGTTCAGCTGCGCGCTGGTCCCCGTGGTCCTGCTGATGTGCGGTCAGTCCTTCGGCGGGGCCGCGGGCACCGCGGCCGGTCTGGTGGCCCTCACCTGTGCCTGCAAGGCCCTGTTGCGCCGGTCCGAGCGCAGCGCCGCCCGGGTGGCCACGGGCGTCCGGCCGGGCGCGCCACTGGCGGAGTCCTCTCTTCCGCATCGCGGCAGGCATGGCCGGACGGGGGTCGGCAGCCACCGCGGCGGCCGTCACCAGGGCCCGGCCGCGCCGGGCGCCGGACCGGGCGCCGCCCGGGGTGATACGCCGGGTAGTACGCCCGGTGAATGACGCCTTCGGACAAATGCACCCGTTGGTTTTCGGCCAACTTCAGGCCGGACCCCCCACCTTGGCCTGAGCAGCCCCCAACAGCCGGTCGACCAGCAAGGAAAGGACCGCCGAGGGCGGTTGCACCCTACGGGTATTGGGCATGGGCGAGAGGCGTACTTTTCACCGAGCCCTGCAAGTGCAACGCTTCGTGATCGAACGCTTCGCGCCAAGTTGTCATGTCGACATAGAGCCGGGTGACGAACTGGTCACCGCGACTACATGCGACGCAGTAGATTCGATCTTGGCCATGACCGGCGGGGGAACCGTTCAGGACCGAGGGGAAACGTGCAGGACCGAGAGGACTCGACCGCCGAGGGGGGCTTAGCGCCATGAGCCAGGACTCCACGACCGCACCGGAGACCACGCGCAAGCTCTCCGGACGCCGCCGCCGGGAGATCGTCGCCGTACTGCTTTTCAGCGGCGGCCCTATCTTCGAAAGCTCCATTCCGCTCTCAGTGTTCGGGATCGACCGACAGGACGCTGGGGTGCCCCGCTACCGCTTGCTGGTATGCGCGGGCGAAGATGTGCCATTGCGAACAACCGGCGGCCTGGAATTGACCGCACCGTACGGCCTGGAGGCGCTCTCCCGGGCCGGCACCGTCGTCGTACCGGCCTGGCGGTCGATCACCCAACCGCCGCCCGCCGCCGCACTCGACGCACTGCGCCGTGCCCATGAAGAGGGTGCCCGCATCGTGGGGCTGTGCACCGGGGCCTTCGTACTGGCCGCCGCGGGCCTGCTCGACGGCAGGCCCGCCACCACCCATTGGATGTACGCGCCCACGCTCGCGAAACGCTATCCGTCGGTCCATGTGGACCCCCGGGAGCTCTTCGTGGACGACGGCGACGTACTGACTTCCGCGGGCACCGCGGCAGGCATCGACCTGTGCCTGCACATCGTCCGTACCGATCACGGCGCCGACGCGGCGGGGGCACTGGCCCGCCGTCTCGTCGTACCGCCCCGCCGCAGTGGCGGACAGGAGCGCTATCTCGACCGGTCTTTACCGGAGGAGATCGGCGCCGACCCGCTCGCCGAGGTCGTCGCCTGGGCGCTGGAGCACCTCCACGAGCAGTTCGACGTGGAGACCCTGGCGGCCCGCGCCTATATGAGCCGTCGGACCTTCGACCGGCGGTTCCGCTCGCTCACCGGGAGCGCCCCGCTGCAGTGGCTGATCACCCAGCGGGTGCTCCAGGCGCAGCGGCTCCTGGAGACCTCGGACTACTCCGTGGACGAGGTCGCCGGGCGCTGCGGCTTCCGCTCGCCGGTGGCACTGAGAGGCCACTTCCGCAGGCAGCTGGGGTCCTCCCCGGCGGCCTACCGGGCCGCGTACCGCGCGCGCCGGCCGCAGAACGGCCCGGTCGACCGCGCCGAGCGGGGCGAGCGGCCCGACCGGCCGGAGCGCTCCGACCGGTTCGACCGGCCGGAGCTCGGCGAGCAGCGGAGCGGGGAGCCGTCGTCGGTGATGGCGATGCGGCGGACGGCGCTCGCGGGCGCCCATGCCGTAGCCGGTTCGATCTTGCCCACCCAACCGTCACATGGTGGACATATCGGCCATCCCTCTTCACATGGCGGGCCGCTGGGGGGCGGTGGTCCGGATCCGGGCAAGCCGGAGTCCGACCTCTACACCCCACGCCTGCCCGGCCAGCGGGAACGCCCCGTAGGGTGAGACGCATGAACGATCGCATGGTGTGGATCGACTGCGAGATGACCGGGCTCTCGCTGTCGAACGACGCGCTCATCGAGGTGGCCGCCCTGGTCACCGACTCTGAGCTGAACATCCTCGGCGACGGCGTGGACATCGTCGTCCGCCCGCCCGCCGAGGCCCTGACCACCATGCCCGAGGTGGTGCGCCAGATGCACACGGCCTCCGGGCTGCTCGCGGAGCTGGACAACGGCACGACGCTCGAGGACGCGGAGCGCCAGGTGCTGGAGTACGTCCGCGCGCACGTCCCGGAGCCGGGCAAGGCCCCGCTGTGCGGGAACTCGGTCGGCACCGACCGCGGTTTCCTCTCGCGGGACATGCCGACGCTGGAGAGCCACCTGCACTACCGGATCGTCGATGTGTCGTCGGTGAAGGAGCTGGCCCGCCGCTGGTATCCGCGGGCCTACTTCAGCAGCCCCAAGAAGAGCGGCAATCACCGGGCACTCGCGGACATCCGCGAGTCGATCGCCGAGCTCCGCTACTACCGCGAGGCGATCTTCGTGCCCCAGCCCGGCCCGGACTCGGACACCGCGAAGACCATCGCGGCCCGCCACGTGCTGCCCGCTTAGGGCAGAGTGACGCAGCTCGCTCCCGGGACGGGTGCCACCTGGGAGCGAGCACCCCCGAAGACCCTGTACACTTTTTCTCAGCCGGTGGGAATCGCAAGAAAAACACCGGACATGGTGGGTATAGCTCAGCTGGCAGAGCACCTGGTTGTGGTCCAGGATGTCGCGGGTTCAAGTCCCGTTACTCACCCTGATCGAGGGCCCCGATCCGCGAAAGCGGATCGGGGCCCTCGGCGTTTCCGGCTGCTCGCCCTGGCCCGCGTCTGTAGCCCCTAGGAGTGAGCCGGGGGGCGGGCAGGGAGAGTTCGGCGCCCGTGAGGGGGAAGGCTCAGGTGTCGCGGCGGACCGTGCCGCGCCGTGGCATCTGACGGAAGGTCGTGACCGATGGCCCGGGACCCGGTGGAACGCCAGCGCGCCCGTGAAGGATCCGGCCCCGGGAAACCGTGAGCGCCCCGGCGGCCGGCCCGCGCCGGCCCGGGTGGGCGGCGGTCGCGCTCGCCACCGCCGCCGCGCTCGCCGTGGCCCTCCTCGGCAGCTGCGCAAGGGACGACGACGGCGAGGACACCGGCGGGCGAGGACACCGGACCACCGTCAGCGTCGGCACCTTCGGGGTCTTCGGCTACCGGCAGGCCGGGCTCTACGAGGAGTACGAGAAGCTGCACCCGGAGGTCACGATCAAGGAAAGCGTGATCGAGCGGAACGACACCTACTACCCGCAACTGCTGACGCACCTCGCGGCGGGCAGCGGCCTCGCCGACATCCAGGCCGTGGAGGTGGGCAACATCCACGACGTGGCCACCACCCAGGCCGACCGCTTCGAGGACCTCTCCCGGGCCGGGGGCGTCCGCAGGACCGACTGGCTGGACTGGAAGTGGGCCCAGGCCACGGCCGCCGGCGGCAGGACGGTCGGCCTCGGCACGGACATCGGGCCGATCGCCGTCTGCTACCGGAAGGACCTCTTCCAGAAGGCCGGGCTGCCCACGGACCGGGACCGCGTCGGCGCGCTGTGGGCCGGCGACTGGCGGAAGTACCTCGACGTCGGCGGGGCGTACCGGCGGAACGCGCCGCCCGGCACGGTGTTCACCGACTCCGCGGCCGGGATCTACAACGCGTCCATCCACGGGTACGCGGAGCGCTACTACGACCGGCGCGGCCGGGCCGTCTACCGGAAGAGCCCGGCGGTCAGGGCCTCGTGGCAACTGGCCGTGCGGGCGGCGCGGGAGGGACTGACGGCCCGGCTCAAACAGTTCGAGAAGCCCTGGGACCAGGCGTTCGCCAACGGCCGCTTCGCCACGGTCGCCTGTCCCCCGTGGATGCTCGGCTACATCAAGGAGAAGGCGGGCGCCGCGGGCCGGGACAAGTGGGACGTGGCGGCCGCGCCGCGGCCCGCCAACTGGGGCGGCTCCTTCCTCACCGTGCCGAAGGCGGCCCGGCACAAGGCGGCGGCGATCGCGCTGGCCGTCTGGCTGACCGCGCCCGAGCAGCAGGCCAAGCTCTTCGACCGGCAGGCGAGCATCCCCTCGACCCCGGCCTCGTACGCCATGCCGCTGGTCCGGGACGCGCGGAACCCCTACTTCGGGGGCGCGCCCACCGGGCGGATCTTCGCGGAGGCGGCCAGGAACATCCCGACCCTGGTGATCGGACCCAAGGAGCAGCAGATCGGGACGGCCTTCACCGATGTGGCGATCCCCCAGGTCGAACAGCAGGGCAGAGCACCGCGGGCGGCCTGGCGGGCGGCGCAGCGGGAGATCGACAACGCGGTGGACGAATGACGGCCACCGCCGAGGCGCCCCGGGACACCGCGGCCCCGCCGCCCGAGGGCTCGGGGCGGCTGCGGGGGCCGCGGCCCTGGCGCAGCCGCCTCTGCCGCTGGGACGTCCGCTTCAGCCCGTACGCCTTCGTGGCGCCGTTCTTCCTCTTCTTCGCCGCGTTCGGCGTCTTCCCGCTGCTCTACACGGGCTGGGCCTCGCTGCACCGGGTGGACCTGGCGTCGCCGGACCACATGGAGTGGGCGGGGCTGCACAACTACGCCCGGCTGCTGCGCGACGAGTTCTTCTGGAACGCGCTGCGCAACACCTTCACCATCGGGGTGCTGTCCACCGTGCCGCAGTTGCTGATGGCCCTGGGGCTGGCGCACCTGCTGCACTTCCGGCTGCGGGCCGCCTCGTTCTGGCGGGTCGCGCTGCTGACCCCGTACGCCACGTCGGTCGCCGCGGCGACGCTCGTCTTCGTGCTGCTCTACGGGCGGGACTACGGGATGGTCAACTGGGCGCTGGGCGCGGCCGGGGTGGGGCCGGTCGACTGGCAGAGCGGCCGGTGGACCTCGCAGCTGGCGGTGTCCTCGATCGTGATCTGGCGGTGGACGGGCTACAACGCGCTGATCTACCTGGCCGCGATGCAGGCCGTGCCGGACGAGCGGTACGAGTCGGCGGCGCTGGACGGGGCGTCGCGGCGGCAGCAGTTCCGCCATGTGACGGTGCCCGCGCTGCGGCCGACGATCCTCTTCACCGTCGTCGTGTCGACGATCGGGGCGACGCAGCTCTTCGGCGAGCCGCTGCTGTTCGGCGGGGCGGGCGGGCAGAAGGGCGGTGCCGCGCACCAGTTCCAGACGCTGGGGCTGTACCTCTACGAGCAGGGCTGGTTCGACTTCCACCTCGGGCGCGCCTCCGCGGTCGCCTGGACGATGTTCCTGATCCTGCTGCTGATCGGCGCGGTCAACGCGCTGCTCGCCCGGCAGTTGGGGAAGAGCCGGTGAGGGGCTGATGTGACGACCACTTCCACCCGGCGCGCGGGCCGTCAGCTGCACGGCGGGCCGGTGACGTACGCGGTGCTGGCGCTGTTCACCGCGGGCTCGCTGTTCCCCCTGGTGTGGACGGCGGTCGCCGCGTCGCGCGACAACACCCGGCTGGCCAGGACGCCGCCGCCGTTCTGGTTCGGCGGCCGGCTCGCGCGGAACCTGGGGACGGCGTGGACCGACGCCCACATGGGCCTGGCGCTGTGCAACACGGTGCTGGTGGCCGGGACGGTCGCGCTGGGCACGGTGCTCTTCAGCACCGTGGCGGGCTTCGCCTTCGCCAAGCTGCGGTTCCGGTTCAGGAGCGCGCTGCTGTTGCTGACGGTCGGCACGATGATGGTGCCCCCGCAGCTGAGCGTCGTCCCCCTGTTCATGGTCGTCGCCGGGCTGGGCTGGACCGACCAGCTCCAGTCGGTGGTACTGCCCACCCTGGTCAGCGCGTTCGGGGTGTTCTTCATGCGGCAGTACCTCGTGGAGGCGCTGCCCACCGAGCTGATCGAGGCGGCCCGGGTGGACGGCGCGAACAGCCTGCGCGTGGTGTGGCACATCGTGCTGCCCGTGGCGCGGCCCGCGATGGCCGTGCTCGGGATGCTCTCCTTCGTCCAGGCGTGGAACGACTTCTTCTGGCCGATCATCGCGCTGACCCAGGAGAACCCCACCGTGCAGGTGGCGCTCACCGGGCTCGGCCGCGGCTACGTACCCGACCAGGCGGTGGTGATGGCCGGGGCGCTGCTGGGCACCCTGCCGCTGCTGCTCGCCTTCACCCTGTTCGGCAGACAGATCGTCGGCGGCATCATGCAGGGCGCCGTCAAGGGCTGACCGAATCACCGTCCCTCTCCCCCCTCTATCTCCCGGGAGCGCTTCCATGACCGTGAACTTCCCGCCCGGCTTCCTCTGGGGTGCCGCGACCGCCGCGTACCAGATCGAGGGCGCGGCCCAGGAGGACGGCCGCACCCCCTCCATCTGGGACGTCTTCTCCCACACCCCCGGCAGGACCCTGGGCGGCGACACCGGTGACGTGGCCACCGACCACTACCACCGGCGCGCCGAGGACGTCCGCCTGATGGCCGAACTCGGGCTGGGCGCCTACCGGTTCTCCGTCTCCTGGCCGCGCGTGCAGCCCACCGGCCGGGGCCACGCCTCCCAGCGGGGGCTCGACTTCTACCGCGCCCTCGTCGACGACCTCCTCGACCACGGCATCCGGCCGGTGCTGACGCTCTACCACTGGGACCTGCCCCAGGAGCTGGAGACGGCGGGCGGCTGGCCCGAGCGCGGCACCGCGCACCGCTTCGCCGACTACGCCCATCTCGTCGCCGAGGCGCTCGGGGACCGCGTGGAGCTCTGGACGACCCTCAACGAGCCCTGGTGCAGCGCCTTCCTGGGCTACGGCCTGGGGGTGCACGCCCCGGGCCGCACGGACGACCTGGCCACCCTGCGCGCCGCCCACCACCTCAACCTGGCCCACGGCCTCGGCGCCCAGGCGCTGCGCGCGGCCCTGCCCGACTCGGCGAAGGTCTCCGTCACCCTCAACCCGCAGGTGGTCAGAGCCCGTTCGGACACCCCGGGGGACCTGGACGCGCGGCGGCGCGTCGACGCCCTCGGCACCCGTATCTTCACCGAGCCCATGCTCCGGGGTGCATACCCCGAGGATCTCTTCGCCGACACCGCGGGCATCACCGACTGGTCCTTCGTGCACGACGGCGACCTGGGCGTCATCGGGCACCCCCTCGACTCGCTGGGCATCAACTACTACACACCCACAGTGGTATCAGCCACCACTGACAACGCCCCTCCCCGCACCGACCGGCTGCCCTGGCCGGACGCCGGTGTCGTGGCCTTCCACCAGCCGCCCGGGAAGCGGACGGCGATGGACTGGTCCGTCGATCCCACGGGCCTCCACGAGCTGCTGATGCGCTTCAGCCGCGAGTTCCCCGGACTGCCGCTCGTGGTCACCGAGAACGGGGCCGCGTACGACGACAAGCCGGACGGGAGCGGGTCGGTGCACGACCCGGAGCGCATCGCCTATCTGCACGCCCACCTCGACGCCGTCCGGCGGGCCCTCGCCGACGGCGCGGACGTGCGCGGCTACTTCCTCTGGTCGCTGCTCGACAACTTCGAGTGGGCGTACGGCTACAGCAAGCGCTTCGGCGCGGTGTACGTCGACTACGCGACCCAGGCGCGCACACCCAAGTCCAGCGCCCGCTGGTACGCACAGGTGGTGCGGACGGGCCAACTTCCGCCGTACTGACGGGAGCTGAGAGGGAGCTGAAAGGGAGCTGACGGGAGCTATTCGAAGACCGAGGGCGGCGGCGCGGGCGACGGCCTGGCGCTCGCGTCGGTGACGGGGGCCGCTCCCCCGGTGAAGTCGGCGAGCGCCCGGCCGTGTTCGACCCGGCCCTGATGGGGGTCGGTGGCGGCCCGCCGGGTCAGCTCGGCGACGGGCAGCTCGCGGTCGGAGGCCAGCAGGACGGCGTTGCCGAAGCGGCGCCCGCGCAGCACGGCCGGGTCGGCGGTCAGGCACAGCTCGGGGAAGACCGTCCGTACGGTCGCGATCTGCGCCTTGACGTAGGAGAGGGGCGGCCCGTCGGCGAGGTTCGCGGCGTAGAAGCCGCCGGGCCGCAGGGCGCGCCGCACCTCGCCGGTGAACTCGGTGCTGGTGAGGTGGGCGGGGGTGCGGGCGCCGCTGAAGACGTCGGCGATGATCAGGTCCGCCCAGCCGTCGGGCACCTTGGCCAGCCCCTCGCGGGCGTCGCCGCCCCGGACGCGTATCCGCCAGGAGCCGTCCAGGGGCAGTTCCCGGCGGACGAACTGGACGAGCGGCGCGTCGATCTCCACGATCTGCTGGGTGGAGCGGGGGCGGGTCGCGGCCACGTAGCGGGCGAGGGTGAAGGCACCGCCGCCGAGGTGGAGCGCCTGGATCGGCCTGCCGGGCGGCGCGACGAGGTCGGCGATGTGCCCGAGCCGACGCTGGTAGGCGAAGTCCAGATAAGTGGGGTCGTCGAGGTCGACGTGGGACTGCGGCGCGGAGTCGATCAGCAGGGTGAAACCACGGGGGCGGTCGCGGTCGGGCACGATCTCGGCGTGCCCGCCTGCCACGTCCTCCTCGGCCTGCGCCACGGCGCGGGTGCGCCCTTGCCTCTTGCTCTTCGCCATCCGTCCAGTATCCCCCGGGGCGCCGGGGGAAGCCGATGCACGCCTGCGGCCGCGTCCTCAATCTCCCCCAGCTACCGCTGGGAGGTGCCCCCGGACGGAGTCTGGAGGAAGCCCTCGGCCCAGTCGACGAGCTTGCCGGCGTAGGCGGAGTCTGCCCAGATCTGGG
>NZ_JBSFWT010000010.1:0-125825 GCF_053594975.1 Streptomyces sp. NPDC002537 | reverse complement strand
GTTGCGGCGGCGACGAGCCAAAAACCAGCCCGTCCGGCGCTTGAGGACGCGACCGCAGGGAGCCCCCGCCGCAGGCGGCGAACCAACCCGCACCGTCGCAACGGCGACAAGCCAAAAACAGCCCGTCCGGCGCTTGAGGACGCGACCGCAGGGAGCCCCCGCCGCAGGCGGCAACGGACCCGCACTCAGTAGTGCCCAGGACCATTCGCCTCGGGGCAGACCACCACCGACCCGTCCGGCTGGGCGATGAGCCCCTTGCCCTCGCAGTGCTGACACGGCTGTTGCTGCTGCCGCTCCTCGCTCATGCCGACTCCCCCCGCGGAATTCTGAAGACGTGCCCGCACCCTTCGTAAGTGATCCGCCCCCCGCTGAGCGTGCCCGGTTCGAGCATCACGGACGACGGCAGTCGGCCGCACCCCGGACAGGTGAGGAATCCACTGCGCACGGGGATGACGACCGGCACCCCGGACGACATCTCCAGATGGATTCCGCCCTGCACGCAGTACTGGCGGATCTCCGATACTTGGCCTTCGGTGAGCGTCGGCTGTGTCATGGCCTGATGGGACCACTCCCCTTTCCTTCTCGCCGTACTGGTCATTCCCCGGGAAGCGCCCGGCAGTTGGGCGGCTCACCCGATGGGGGGACGCGCCCCGGGTCGCGCCCCGGCGGCCGGGGTCCCGCGCCGTACGCCGCCCCGTACCTCCAGCCCGTCGAGCAGTTGTCGCGTCGCCGTTGCGACGGCTTCCACGGCCTCGTCGAACACGGCGCGGTTGTGCGCGGCGGGTGCCCGGAACCCGGACACCTTGCGCACGTACTGCAACGCCGCCGCGTGGATGTCCTCGGCGTGCACCTCGGGCGTCACCGGCGGCCTGAGCGTCTTGATGCTGCGGCACATGTTTCCAGTGTGGCGCGCGCCGCCGAGGGCGCGCCGCCCATGGCCAAGGGTCAGCCGACCCGCTCGGGGGCCGCCGCCGTCCGCTCGCCGGAGGCGACCACCCGGGACGGACCCGTGACGCCCGTCGGGTCCCGGTCCAGCAGTCCCGCGGTCACCGCGACGGCCAGGCCCACGACCGCCAGGGCCGCGCCGACCAGCGTCGGGGAGGTCCAGCCCCAGCCCGCCGCGATGGCGACGCCGCCGAGCCAGGCGCCGCCCGCGTTGGCCAGGTTGAACGCCGAGTGGTTGGAGGCGGCGGCCAGGGTGGGGGCCCGCCGCGCCTTGTTCATGATCAGCATCTGGAGCGGGGTGGTGGTGAGAAAGCCGACCGCGCCCAGTACGACCACGGTGACCAGCGCCGCCCACTTCACATGGACGGTGAAGTCGAAGACGACCAGGACGGCGGCGAGCGCGGCCAGCGAGCCGTAGAGCGTGGGCCGCAGCGCCCGGTCGGTCAGCGGGCCCGCGACGAGCGCGCCGATCGTCATGCCGGTGCCGAAGAGGGCGAGCACCACCGTCACGGAGGACTCGGCGAAGCCGGTGACCTCGGTCATCATCGAGGCGAGGTAGCTGTAGACGGCGAACACCCCGGCGAAGCCGAAGACCGCGGTGAGCAGGCCGAGCAGCACCTGCCGGTCGCCGAGGGCGCGCAGTTCCTGCCCGAGGCCCTCGCCGTGCTCGCGCGGGATCCGCGGGACGAGGGCGGCGAGCGCGGCCATGGCCACCAGGCCGATGCCCGTGACGACGAGGAAGGTGGCACGCCAGCCGAGGTGCTGCCCGAGGAGGGTGGCGGTGGGCACGCCCACGATGTTGGCGACCGTGAGCCCGAGGAACATCGTCGCGACGGCCCGCGCCTGCCGGCCCTCGCTCACCAGCCGGGCGGCGACGACCGCGCCGACGCCGAAGAACGCGCCGTGCGGCAGCCCCGCGAGCACCCGCCCGGCGATGAGGAGTCCGAAGGACGGGGCGAGCGCGGAGGCGAGGTTCCCGATGGTGAAGAGCCCCATCAGCATCACCAGCATGCGCTTGCGCGGGACGCGGGAGCCGAGGGCGGTGAGCAGCGGGGCGCCGACGACGACACCGAGGGCGTAGGCGGAGACGAGGTGGCCGGCCGTGGGCACGGAGGTGCCCAGGTCGTCGGCGACGTTGGGCAGCAGCCCCATCATCACGAACTCGGTCGTTCCGATACCGAAGGCGGAGACCGCGAGGGCGAGCAGCGCCAGGGGCATGAGGGGACCTTTCGGAGGGCGGTGTTCCGTACGGGGTGCCACAGGTCTCCCCATGGAAAGTTCCCCATAAGAACAAAGCCTCCCGGTCGAATGTTCCCCTCACGTTCCCTTTTGTGAACGTGAGGGTGAACGACTGGGTGAACAGCCGGGGGCGGCCGGTCAGAGCTTGACGCGGGCCGCCACCGGCAAATGGTCGCTGCCCGTGTCCGGGAGGGTCCAGGCGGAGACCGGCGCCATGCCGCGCACCATGATCTGGTCGATGCGCGCCATCGGGAAGCTCGCGGGCCAGCTGAAGCCGAAGCCGTCGCCCGCGGCGCCCTGGGCGGAGCGGAGCTGCGAGGTGATGGGGGCGAGCGCCCGGTCGTTCATGGTGCCGTTGAGGTCGCCGAGCAGGATGACCTTCTTCTCCGGCTCCTTGGCGATGGCCTCGCCGAGCGCCTCGGCGCTGTTGTCGCGCTGTCCGGCGGTGAAGCCCGCGTTGAACTTCACGCGCACCGACGGCATGTGCGCGACGTAGACGGCGACGGGGCCCTGCGGGGTGTGGACGGTGGCGCGCAGCGCCCGGGTCCAGCCCATCCGGATGTCGACGGGCTGGACGAGTTCGAGCGGGTACTTGCTCCAGATGCCGACCGTGCCCTGCACCGAGTGGTACTTGTAGGTGCTCGCGAGCGCCCGCTCGTACGTGGGGACGACGGACGGCTTGAGCTCCTCCAGCGCCATCACGTCCGCGCCCGTGGCGGCGACGTCCTTGGCGGTGCGCGCCGGGTCGGGGTTGTCGGCGTTGACGTTGTGCGTGAGGACCGTGAAGTTGCCGCCCTTGGCGGACTTCTCGGTGAGCAGCCCGCCGAAGAGGTTGACCCAGGCGATCGCCGGGAGCAGCAGGGCGATCAGCGCGGTCGCCGAGCGGCGCAGCACGGCGAGGACGAGCAGCACCGGTATGCCGAGTCCCAGCCACGGCAGGAAGGTCTCGGTGAGGCTGCCGAGGTTGCCGACCCGGTTGGGCAGGTGGGTGTGGAGCAGCATCAGCAGCCCGAGGAGGACGGCGAGGGCGGCGACGACGATGCCGCGCCGCCAGACGCCGCGGCCCCGCCACTGGTCCATGAGGCGCCGGGCCCGGGATCCGGCGCGCTCCGGGCCGGTCCCGTCGCTGCCCGTCTCCTGCATGTACGCCTGCGCCATCGACTGCCTCACTGATCGTCCGCTGCGGCCCCCGCACGACCATAGGTGATCTTCGTGGGGGAATCGGTCCGCGCGCCCCGGGCGGGGCGTCGGTCTGGAGGACGAGTGCCCGGCCCGTACGGGTTCCGGTGTCCGGGCCGTACGGGCGGGCTGTGACACAACGGGCATATTCGAGCGGTGTGCGGCCGCTCGGGCGGTCAGTGGGCGGGCCGGTCGCGGCGCGGCCGGGCGCCCTCCATGACGGCGTCGACGATCTCCTCCGCCAGCCCCTCCGGGAGCTCCTCCCATTCGTGGAGGACGGCCCGGGAGAGCATGGGGCTGATGAACAGGTCGGCGAGGAGCCCGACGTCCAGGTCGGTGCGCAGTTCCCCGGCGGCCATGCCGCGCCGCAGCACCGTGTGGACGGTCTCGCGGCGGGCGAGGATGACCTTCTCGTGGTACTGGTTCCAGAGCCTGGGGTGGGCCTTGACCTGGCCGAGGACGGTGCGCAGGACGGCGGAGGAGCGCTTGGCGAGGCCGCGCCGCCGCAGCTGTTCCAGGACGGCGACGAGGTCGTCGCGGACGGGGCCGCCCGGGAGCTGCGGCTCGGCGTCGTCCATGGAGCGCAGCACGTCGAGCATCAGCTCCTCCTTGCCCGCCCAGCGGCGGTAGAGGGTGGCCTTGCCGACGCCCGTCTCGCGGGCGATCCCCTCCATCGACAGGTCGCCGATGGTGA
This sequence comes from Streptomyces sp. NPDC002537, assembly GCF_053594975.1. Taxonomy (NCBI): domain Bacteria; kingdom Bacillati; phylum Actinomycetota; class Actinomycetes; order Kitasatosporales; family Streptomycetaceae; genus Streptomyces; species Streptomyces sp. NPDC002537. The sequence continues at coordinate 121,768 of NZ_JBSFWT010000010.1, read as the reverse complement.
CGCCCTCCTCCAGGAGGCGCAGCACGGTCTCGACGACCGCGGTGTCGACGGCGGCGTTGCGCGGGCGGCCGCGCCGCTCGGCGGGCGCGGGCCCGGGGACCGTGGTCCCCGTCGTGCGGCCCCTCGTCCGGTCGGTCATGCCCCGGCTCCCGCCTGTGCCTTCTCCGCGTCCGGCCGGCTGTCCGCCGGGCCCGTACGGGTCGCGGCGCGGCCCGGCAGGAAGAGCGCGACGACGACGGCGCCGAGCAGGGCGACGGCGGAGGAGCCCAGCACGGTGACGTGCATGGCGTGGATGAAGGCGTCCTTGGCCGGGGAGACGAGCGCCTGGCCGGCCGGTCCGAGCTTCCCGGCGATGCCGAGGGTGGCCTCGATGGACTCGCCCGCCGCGTGCCGCGCGGGGCCGGACAGCCCGGGGACGGCGTCGAGCCGGTCGGAGATGCCGGAGCGGTAGGTGGTGGAGAGCACCGAGCCGAGGACGGCGACGCCGAGCGCGCCGCCGACCTGCCGGAAGGTGTTGTTGACGGCGGAGCCGGAGCCCGCCTTCTCCCGGGGCAGCGACTGCATGATCGAGACGGTGGCGGGCGGCATGATGTGCGCCATCGCGGTGCCCTGGACGAAGAACAGCACCTCCAGGACCCAGATCGGGGTGTCGACGTCGAGCAGCAGGAAGCCCGCGGTGGTGGCGGAGACCAGCACCATGCCGACGGCGCACACGGCCTTGGCGCCGAACTTCTCCACGACGAGGCGGGCGCGTGGCGCGAAGAACATCTGGGCGGCGGCGAGCGGCAGGAGCAGCAGGCCGCTCTGCAGCGGGGTGTAGCCGCGCACGCTCTGGGTGTAGAAGACGATGAAGAACGTGGTGCCCATCAGCGCGAAGAAGACCAGCGCGATGGAGGAGACCGCGGCGGAGAAGGCGGGGTTCTTGAAGTACCGCACGTCGATGGCCGGGTGCGCGCTGCGCCGCTCGTGCAGGACGAAGGCCACCAGGATCAGCAGTCCGCCGCCGACCGTGCCGTAGACCTCGGGCTCGGTGAAGTCGGCGAGCTGGCCGCCCTTGATGATGCCGTACACCAGCAGGACGAGGCCGACGACGGACAGCAGCACGCCGACGGGGTCGAGGCGGCCGGGCCGGGGGTCCTTGGAGTCGGGGACGAGCAGCACCATCGCGATCACTCCGGCGATCACGATCGGGACGTTCACGAGGAAGACCGAGCCCCACCAGAAGTGGTCGAGCAGTATCCCGCCGGTGATCGGCCCTATCGCGATGGCGAGTCCGACGGCGCCGGCCCAGATGCCGATGGCCTTGGGCTGCTCCTCGCGCTCGAAGACGTTCATGATGATGGCGAGCGTGGCGGGCATCACGAAGGCGCCGCCGAAGCCCATCACGGCGCGGAAGGCGATCAGTTCGCCGGAGGAGCCGGAGAACGCGGAGAGCACCGAGCCGATCCCGAACACGACCATGCCGAAGATCAGGACCTTCTTGCGGCCCAGCCGGTCGCCGAGCAGGCCCGCGGTGAACAGTATTCCGGCGAAGACCAGCGTGTAGGCGTTGATCGCCCACTCCAGCTGGCTCTGGGTGGCGCCGAGGCCGGTGGGCGCGGGGGAGGCGATGGTCTTCATCGCCACGTTGAGGATCGAGCTGTCCAGCACCACGATCAGCAGGCTGAACAGCAGCACCGTGAGGATCGCCCACCGTCTGCGGTGGACCGCCTCGGGGACTCTGCGGGCGGGGGGCGCCGCGGCGGCGCCGGAGGGGTCCGGGGAGGGGTCGGAGGGGGTGCCGGAGGAGCCGGCCCCGGGGGGAACAGTCGCCATGCGGGCCAGCGTAGACCCTTTACGATACGAACCCGTCTCGTATTGGAAAGTTTTTGCGAAGGACCGCTCTGGTCTGCCCGCACGGGGCGTGTCAGCATGGAAGCGATCCGGGGACGCCGTCAGGGCGCCTCGAGACGACTTTCACAGGAGCCACCGCCATGACGCACGCCCAGCCGACCCCCGACAGCAGCCCGGCCGACCCCAAGGCCGGCCCCAAGGCGCTGTACGGCGGGACGAGTTCCCGGCGCATCACCGTCCGCGACATCGCCGCCGCCAAGGCGCGCGGCGAGAAGTGGCCCATGCTCACCGCCTACGACGCGATGACCGCCTCCGTCTTCGACGAGTCCGGCATCCCCGTCCTGCTGGTCGGCGACTCCATGGGCAACTGTCACCTCGGCTACGAGTCCACCGTGCCCGTCACGATGGACGAGATCGCCGTCCTGTCCGCCGCCGTCGTACGCGGCACCAAGCGCGCCCTCGTCGTCGCGGACCTGCCCTTCGGGTCGTACCAGGAGGGCCCCGTGCAGGCGCTGCGCAGCGCCACCCGGCTGGTGAAGGAGGCCGGCGTCGGCGCGATCAAGCTGGAGGGCGGGGAGCGCTCCGCCGACCAGATCAAGCTGCTGGTCGAGGCGGGCATCCCGGTGATGGCGCACATCGGCCTCACCCCGCAGTCCGTCAACGCCTTCGGCGGCTATCCCGTGCAGGGCCGCGGCGAGGAGGCGGCGCAGCAGCTGCTCCGCGACGCGAAGGCCGTCCAGGAGGCGGGCGCCTTCTCGGTCGTCCTGGAGCTGGTGCCCGCCGAGCTGGCCGCGGAGGTCACGCGCACCCTGCACATCCCGACCGTCGGCATCGGCGCCGGTCAGGACTGCGACGCGCAGGTGCTGGTGTGGACCGACATGGCGGGCATGACGTCCGGCCGCGTCCCGCGCTTCGTCAAGCAGTACGCGCAGCTGCGCGAGGTCCTCGGCGGGGCGGCGCGCGCCTTCGCGGAGGACGTCGTGGGCGAGGTGTACCCGGCCGAGGAGCACTCCTTCCACTAGGCGTGTCGGCCGCCTGTAGGTCCGTTGTCGGCGCGTTGTCAGTGGTGCCTGTCACGGTAGGCACATGACGCGAAACGACATCTCGAACCGCGGCGGGAACGCCGTCGAAGTCCGGGGCCTGGTCAAGCACTTCGGTGCGACCAAGGCCCTGGACGGGGTCGATCTGGATGTGCGCGAGGGCACCGTCCTCGGCGTACTGGGCCCCAATGGCGCGGGCAAGACCACTCTGGTCCGCGCCCTGTCCACCCTTATCAAGCCCGACGCGGGCACCGCCCGCGTCGCGGGCTACGACGTGCTGACCCAGCCCCGGCAGCTGCGCCGGGCCATCGGCCTGACCGGCCAGTACGCCTCGGTCGACGAGAAGCTGTCCGGCTTCGAGAACCTGTACATGATCGGGCGGCTGCTCGACCTCTCCCGCAAGGAGGCCCGGCAGCGCGCCGCCGGGATGCTGGAGCGCTTCTCGCTCACGGAGGCCGCCAAGCGGCCCGCCGCGCAGTACTCCGGCGGCATGCGCCGCAGGCTCGACCTGGCCGCCTCCATGATCGGCCGCCCGGCGGTGCTCTATCTGGACGAGCCCACCACCGGCCTCGACCCCCGCACCCGCAACGAGGTGTGGGAGGAGGTCCAGCGGATGGTCACCGAGGGCGCCACCGTCCTGCTGACCACGCAGTACATGGAGGAGGCCGAGCAGCTCGCCCACGAGCTGACGGTCATCGACCGGGGCCGGGTGATCGCGGGCGGCCGTGTCGACGAGCTCAAGGCGAAGGTCGGCGGCCGCACCCTGGTGATCCGCCCGGCCGACCACCGCGAACTGCCCCGGATGGTGGGCGCGCTGGCCCAGGCCGGTCTCGACGGGGTCGCGGGGGCGACCGCGGACGAGGCGGCGGGCACCGTCAGCGTTCCGCTGATGAGCGACGAGCAACTGACCGCCGTCATCGGCCTGTTGACGGAGCGCGGCTTCGCCGTCGCCGACATCGGCACCCATCTGCCCAGCCTCGACGAGGTGTTCCTGGCCGTCACCGGCCAGAAGGCGTCCGCTCCGGCGGGCGAGGACGACGAGGGCAACAAGGACGCACTCCAGGAGGTCGCCGCGTGAGCACCACAACGGCAACGGCAACGGCGGGCGCGCCCGCGCAGGCACCCACCGGCGAGGGACGGATCGGCCTGCGGGCCCATCTGCGGCACATCGGGGCGCTCGCCCGCCGCAACATGCTCCAGATCAAGCAGGACCCGGAGTCGATGTTCGACGCCGTGCTCATGCCGATCATCTTCATCCTGCTGTTCACCTATGTCTTCGGCGGCTCGATCGCGGGCAAGGGCCACGAGCGGGAGTATGTGAACTACCTGGTCCCCGGCCTGATGGCGATGATGGGGATGAACATCTCCATGGCCGTCGGCACGGGCATCAACGACGACTTCAAGAAGGGGGTGATGGACCGCTTCCGCACCATGCCGATAGCCCGGTCCTCGGTCCTCATCGCGAAGATCGTCGTCGAGGTCGGCCGGATGCTCATCGCGACGTCGATCCTGCTGGCCATGGGCTTCGCCCTGGGGCTGACCATCGAGACCTCGGTGCTGCACCTGCTCGCCGCGGTGGCGCTGGCCATGGTCTTCGGCGCCTCCCTGATGTGGATCTTCATCCTGCTGGGCCTGACCATGCGGACCGCGCAGGCCGTCCAGGGCGTCGCGATGCTGGTCCTGATGCCGCTCCAGTTCGGCAGCTCGATCTTCGCGTCGACCTCGAAGATGCCGGGCTGGCTGGAGACGTTCACGAAGTACAACCCGCTGTCCAACCTCGCCGACGCCGCACGCCACCTCATCAACGGCGGGCCGGTGGCCCACTCGGTGTGGATGGTGCTCGCCTGGTCGGTCGGCATCACGGTGGTGACCGCCCCGCTGGCCGTCACCCGGTTCCGGAAGAAGACCTGACCGGGCGGCCCGGTGATCGCGTCATACGAGGGCGGCGGCCTCCTCCTCGGTGAGGGTGCCGCCCTCGGCGTGCGCGCGCTCGAAGGCCGCGTCGCCCAGGGCGGCCCGCGCCCCGGCCATCGCGCGCTCACGGATCTCGATCTCGGTGGACATCATGGGGTAGTCGCCGGGGCGCAGCGCCTCCGCGGCGCCCAGCAGGCGCGCCGAGGTCGACGCGGCGTCCGCGCCGCCCGGTCCGGCGTGGGCCGGTCCGGCATGGGCCAGTTCGGCATAGGCCAGCGCCGCGCACATCAGCTGGGCCGCGGGCAGTTGCGGCACGACGAGCCGGGCCAGCGGGTCGTCGCTCAGCGCGAGGGCGGTGCGCAGCCGGGGCAGCGCTTCGGCGGGCCGCCCCTCCAGGACGTCGAGCCAGCCGAGCTGTCCGTGCATCGCGCTCGCGAGGACCGCGAAGGACGCCTTGCCGAACTCCCCCATCACCCCGGTGAACAGCTCCCGCGCCTCCGCCGTGCGGCCGTCGCGGGCGATCCGGGCCCCGAGCTGCATCCGGGCGAAGGCGGAGGACTCCGGGTTGGCCTTCCTGTCGGCGTCCTCGATGACCTCGCGCAGCATCCGCTCGCCCTCGGCGAGGTCCACGGCCCCCGACTCCAGCAGCGCCTCCGCGAGGCGGGCCCGCAGCGCGGGCGACTCGGACGTCGCGCCGATCTCCCGGACCAGGTCGATGGCCTCGCGGTAGTCCGCCGCGGCGAGCGCGAACTCGCCGCGCCGCTCGTACGCTTCGCCGCGCCCCGTCAGCGCCTGGGCGATACCCCACGCGTCCCCGAGCCGGCGGAAGATCCGCAGGGCCTCGTCGGCGTCCCGCGCGCTCTGGGCGAGGCCGCCGGTGCGGTCGTTGAGGACCTTGGCGCGCAGCTGGAGGGCGTTGGCGAGCTCCCAGTCGTAGCCGAGCTCGCGGCACATCCCCACGCTCCGTTCGATGGCGGCGTCCATGCCGTCGAAGTCGGCGGAGAGCATGATCGCGAAGAACCACAGGGAGCCCGGGACACGGCAGTTCTGCGGCTGTCCCTCGCCGTACGCCTCGAGGACGCCGCGCAGCCGCTGCTGGACCTCCGGGCTGCCGATCGCCTGGAAGTTGCCCTCGATGTTGGCGACCGCGATCAGCCGCACCCCCCGGCGGGCCTCGGCGAGAAGCTCCGGCTCCATGGGCGGCGGGGTGTCGATGCAGTTGACGTGGATCGGCGGGGCCGGCACGACGGGTTCGGCGAAGGGGTCGGGCCCGAGCGCCCCGGCCGCCTCCGCCCACGTCCGGGCGTCACCGCGGTGGTCCCGCAGCGACCAGAACCAGGCCAGGGACAGCACCAGGCACAGCGCCTCCTGCTCCTCCCGGGCGGCGACGGCGCGGCGCAGGGCGGTGCGGAGGTTGTCGTGCTCCAGCTCCAGCAGGTCCAGGCTGGCCCGCTGCCGGGGGCCACGCAGCAACGGCTCGGTGGTACGGGCCAGTTCACGGTAGGCGGCGAGGTGGCGGCGCTCGACGGCGGGCCGTTCCCCGGCCTCGTCCAGCCGCTCGGCGGCGTACTCGCCCACGGTCTCCAGCAGCCGGTAGCGCATCTCGCCGCCGGGGGCGGGCGCGGCGACGACGAGCGACTTGTCGACCAGCGAGCCGAGGAGCGCGGCGACGTCCCGCGCCGTCACGTCCCCCTCGTCCGCGCACGCCTCTTCCGAGCACACCTCTTCCGCCTGGGCGAGGTAGCAGCCGCCCGCGAAGACGGACAGCCTGCGCAGGACGGCGCGTTCGGGGGCGTCGAGGAGGTCCCAGGACCAGTCGACGACCGCGCGCAGGGTCTGCTGTCTGGGCAGGACGGTACGGCTGCCGGAGGTCAGCAGCCGGAAGCGGTCGTCGAGGCGGTCGGCGAGACTCCGGGGGCTGAGCATCCGGAGCCGGGCGGCGGCCAGTTCGATGGCGAGCGGCAGCCCGTCCAGCCGTCGGCAGATCTCGGCGCACGCCTCGGGGTCGTCCTCGACGCGGAAGCCGGGGCGGGCGGCCGCGCCGCGGTCGGCGAGCAGCCGCAGGGCGACGGGGTCGGGCAGCGGCTCCACGGGCCGCACCAACTCACCCGGCACGGCCAGGGGTTCGCGGCTGGTGGCGAGCACGGTGACGTCCGGGCAGTGGGCGAGGAGCGTCTCGGCGAGGAGCGCGGCGGCGTCGACGACGTGCTCGCAGTTGTCGAGCACGAGCAGCATGCGGCGGGGCGCGCAGTGCTCGGCGAGCCGGGCCAGCGGGTCGAGCCCGCCCGCCTCGGCGGCGGCGCGCATCCCCTCGGCGGCGGTGCTCCTGACGACGGTCTCGCGCGCGCCCAGCGCGGTGAGGACCGCCTCGGGCACGGTGCCGGGGTCGTCGACGGGCGCCAGTTCGGCGAACCAGACGCCGTCCGGCCAGCCGCCGTTCCCGGCCGCGGCGGCTGCGGCGGCCGCAGCGGCCTCGGCGGCCTCCTGCGAGAGCCGCGTCTTCCCGGCCCCGCCGGGCCCGAGCAGCGTGACCAGCCGGTGCCGCCCGAGATCGGCCCGTATCAGCTCCAGCTCGCCCTCCCGCCCGACGAACGAGGTGAGCCGGGCGCGCATGTTCCCTCGCGGGACGGGGGCGCCGTGCGGCGGGCGCCCGAGGACGTCGTGCGATGCGGCTCCGCCGTGCGGCGGACGCCCGGGGTGCGCCCCGGGCGCGCTGTACGGCCCGGACGACCCGGCGACTCCGCCCGGCGCGATGACCGTGTCGACACCGTGCGGCGCGGGTACGGGGGCGCCGTGCGGCCCGGCGGCTCCGCCCGATGGGGCGGCCCCGTACGCGCCGTGCGGCGCGGCTCCGTACGGCTCGGTGGGCCCGTACGGCTCGGTGGGCCCGTACGGCCGGGACGCGGGTGCGGCGGCGCCATTGGCACCCCGCGGTACGGGCGCGGGCGCGTCGCCCCGGTCCGGTGCCAGCAACTCCGCGTGGAGGGCGCGCAGTTCGGGGCCCGGGTCGGCGCCCAGCCGGTCGGCTATCGCGGTGCGGACCGTCTCGTACGCCGCGAGGGCCTCCGCCGGGCGGCCCGCGGCGCGGAGGGCGCGGAGGAGGAGGGCGTGCAGCGGCTCGTCCAGGGGGTGGTCGGCGCAGAGCTCGGTCAGTTCGGGGAGGACCCGGCCGGCCCGCCCGAGGGCGACCGCGGCGGCGAGCCGCGTACGGCGGGCGTCCAGGTGGCGGGACTCGTGCCGGGCCGCCATGGCCGCCCGGCCGGGGAGGTCGGCGAGCACGGGCCCGCGCCAGAGGGCGAGGGCCTCGCCCAGCAGGGCGTCGGCCCGCTCCGGGTCACCGGCGGCGAGCGCGGCGGCCCCGTCGTCGGCGAGCCGCTGGAAGCGGTGCAGGTCGACGTCGTCCGGCTCGGCGCACAGCCGGTAGCCGCCCGCGGTGGAGGCCACCGCCCCGGGCCCGAGCGCGCGCCGCAGCCGTCCGACGAGCGCCTGGAGCGCGCCCGCCGCGTCGGCGGGCGGTTCGCCGTCCCAGACCGCGTCGATCAGCGCCTCGGCGGTGCGGATACGCCCCGGGTGCAGGGCGAGAGCCGCGAGGAGGGAGCGCAGCCTGGGGCCGCCGAGGGCGGTGGGGTGACCGTCGTCGGTATGGGCCTGGGTGGTGCCGAGGATGCCGTAACGCACGGCCCCATTGTCCCCCGGCGTGTCCAGCCGGTTTTCGCCGTCGGCCCGCCGGGCCCGTCAAGCGTGGCCGTCAAGGCGGGCCCGCACGTGGCGACAGGCGGGGGCGGAGCAAGTACGGTCGCCCGGTACGTTCGTAAGGCCGGGGCATTCCCGGCGGCACAGGCATATCCACAGGAGCGCACACCTATGTCAACAGCGACCCGCGGCGAACGGCGCGTGAGCCCCGTTTTCCTCGCCCTCGTCGCCATCATGGCGGTCTCCATATGGGCGGTGTGGACGGACTTCTCGGCGAGCCCCGGCTTCGCCGTCTTCCTCTTCATCGTCTCCGGCTGGATCGTCTCGCTCTGCCTGCACGAGTACGCGCACGCGCGGACGGCTCTGTTCGGCGGGGACAGCTCGGTGGCGGCGAAGGGCTATCTGACGCTCGACCCGCTGAAGTACACCCACGCCGTGCTGAGCATCGTGCTGCCCGTGATCTTCGTGATCATGGGCGGGATCGGTCTGCCGGGCGGCGCGGTCTTCATCGAGCGGCACCGCATCCGCGGCCGCTGGCGGCACAGCCTGGTGTCGGCGGCGGGCCCGCTGACGAACGTCCTGTTCGCGGCGGTGGTCGCGGCGCCGTTCTGGCTGGACGCGATGGACGGGGTGCCGGACCACTTCCGCTACGCGCTGGGCTTCATGGTGCTGCTCCAGGTCACGGCGGCGATCCTGAACTTCCTGCCGGTGCCGGGGCTGGACGGCTACGGGGTGATCGAGCCCTGGCTGTCGTACCGCATCCGGCGCCAGGTGGAGCCGTTCGCGCCGTTCGGCATACTCGCGGTCTTCGGCTTCCTGTGGATCCCGGAGGTGAACCACGCCTTCTTCGACATGATCGACTCGGTGCTGCGCGGCCTGGGCGTCACGGAGTGGGACACCTACTGGGGCCGCCAGCTCTTCCGCTTCTGGCAGGGCACACCGGACATCCCGCCGCTGACGGGCATGGTGATCGACTGACGGTGAGCGGCTAACGGCCGCCCGCGGCCTGCTCGGCGGCCCGGTCGTTCTTCGCCTTGCGCACGTAGTACCAGGCGATGTTGGAGGAGACGCCGAGCAGCAGGACCCAGACGATGCCGAGCCAGCTGCCCTGGACGAACGAGATGACGGCCGCCACCGTCGCGAGGACGCATACGGCGATGGCGTAGAGGGCGAGGCGGGGCATGGGGGACGGCTCCTGTCCGGGGGCACATGTGCGTACGATCCCGTCCATTGTCGCGCAGCCGTCCCCCGCCACCGCCCCGGCCCCGGCCCGGGTCACACGTCGGTGACGCGCAGCCCCGCGTGGGCCTTGTAGCGGCGGTTCACGGAGATCAGGTTGGCGACCAGCGACTCCACCTGGTGGGCGTTGCGCAGCCGGCCCGCGAACACGCCGCGCATGCCGGGGATGCGGGCAGCCAGGGCCTGGACGAGGTCCGTGTCGGCCCGCGCCTCGCCGAGCACCATCACATCGGTGTCGATCTCGGCGATCTCCGGGTCGGAGAGCAGCACCGCGGACAGGTGGTGGAAGGCGGCGGTGACCCGCGAGTCCGGCAGCAGGGTGGCGGCCTGCTCGGCGGCGCTGCCCTCCTCCGGCTTGAGCGCGTAGGCGCCCTGCTTGTCGAAGCCGAGCGGGTTGACGCAGTCGATCACGAGCTTCCCGGCGAGCTCCTCGCGGAGCGACTCCAGGGTCTTCGCGTGGCCGTCCCACGGCACGGCGACGATCACGATGTCACTGCGCCGCGCGCACTCGGCGTTGTCGGCACCCTCGACACCGAGCCCGAGTTCGGCGGCGGCGGTCCGCGCGCGCTCCGCGGCCCGCGACCCGATGATCACCCGCTGCCCGGCCTTCGCGAACCGGTACGCGAGCCCGCGCCCCTGATCCCCGGTCCCGCCGAGTACGCCGACGGTCATGCCGGAGACGTCGGGCAGCGCCCAAGGGTCCTTGGCGGGGGCCTTCTTCGTGTCATCAGAAGTAGTCATGCGGCGATCCTGCCACGGGGCCGCCGAGGGCCCGCCCGCGGCGGGCTTGTTCCCCACCCCGCCGACCGCGCTCCGCGCGGTGTCCTCAAACTCCCCCAGCTACCGCTGGGAGGTGCCCCCAGGACGGGCTGGATTGTGCGGACCGTGGCTCTTTGACCTACGGCCCACAAACTTACGGCCCGCAGGCGGCGAACGGCGAGGCAGCCGGGGACGCACCCCCGGCGGAACACCACACCATTCGGGTGAGAATCCCCGTACCCCACCCCCAGGCGGCAGCCGCTACGGCATCCTGCGGACGCATGGATGCCGTACGCGTCGCGCTGCTGCGCGAAGTCCTCGCCGGAACGGAATGGCTCCAGTCGACCCGCCGCTTCGCCGGCACCCTGCGGTCCTCGGTGGCCCGCCACCGCGGCGGCCTGCTGCTCGTCGGGACCGCGGAGTACGAACCCTGGCACCTGGCCGCGCACTTGGACGACGAGGCCGCCTGGTCCGGGCTGCCCGAGCTGTCGCCCACCCTCGTCCGGCACCGGGTGCCGCCCGGTGTCCCGGCGCACCTGTCGGTCGGGCTCGGCCGGCTGGCGGCCGCGCGGCGGGGCGAGACGCTGCTGGTGGTGACGGCGCGGGTGCCGGAGGCGGAACTGCTGGAGCGGGTGCACGACGTACGGCGCGGCGGCGCGACCGTGCTGGCCCTGGACGGCGCCTCGGACGGTGCGGAGTCCGAGCTGTGCGCCCTCGCGCACGACCGGCTGTCGGTGCCCGCGACCCCGTCCCCGTCCTCGACGGCCACGGAGCTCGACTTCGACACGGTGCAGCACCTGGTCAGCGCCGCCGCCGGGGAGAACGCTCCGCCCGTGCCGCGCGGCCACCGCTTCCGCGACCGGCTGGCCCGGCTCGCGGACCAGCTGACGGCCCCGCCCCCGCCCCGCTGGTGAAAATCGTTTGCCCCTGATCCGCCACTTATGGACCATGGGCTCCCGTGACTTCGCAAGACTCCTCCGATCCCCCCGGCCATACGGGCCCCGCCGTACCCCGCCGCAGCCTGCGTGCGCTGCTGCCCGACCTGACCCCCTGGCGCGCCTCCCGCGACTTCCGCCGGATGTGGCTGGCCGGGCTGGTGACGGTCTTCGGCACGTTCCTGACCTTCATCGCGGTACCGCTCCAGCTCAAGGAGCTGACGGGTTCGGCGCTCGCCGTCGGCGCGGTCGGCGCGGTCGAGCTCGTCCCGCTGATCGTCTTCGGCCTGTACGGCGGCGCGCTCGCCGACGCCATGGACCGCCGCAAGCTGATCCTCTGGACCGAGGCCGGGCTCGGTGTCCTGTCGGCGATCCTGCTGCTCAACACGCTGCTGCCGGAGCCGATGATCTGGCCGCTGTACGTGGTGGCGGCGCTGACCAGCGCGCTGAGCGGACTCCAGCGCCCGGCGATGCAGGCGATCGTGCCGCGCATCGTCGCGCACGAGCAACTGCCCGCGGCCATCGCCCTGAACTCGATGCGCTGGCAGCTCGGCGCGATCGCGGGCCCGTCCCTGGCCGGCCTGATCATCGCGTTCGCGGGCCTGCCCTGGGCATACGGACTGGACATCGCCTCGTACGCGATCTCCGGCGCACTGCTGCTGGGACTGGCCCCCTCCCCCGCCGCGCACGAGGCGGACAAGCCGTCGCTGAGCGGCATCCTGGAGGGCGCGCGCTACGCGTGGAGCCGCAAGGAACTGCTCGGCACGTACGCCATCGACATGGCGGCCATGCTGTTCGCGTTCCCCACCGCGATCTTCCCGTTCCTCGCGGACGACCTGGGGGCGCCCTGGGCGCTGGGTCTGATGTACGCGGCGGGCGCGGTCGGCTCCCTGGCGGTGAGCCTGACCAGCGGCTGGGTGTCCCGTATCCACCGGCACGGCCGGATGGTGGTGTTCGCGGCACTGGGCTGGGGCGCGGCCATGGCGGTCGCGGGCGGGATGCCGAACGTCTGGCTGGTGCTGCTGTTCCTGGCGGTGGCCGGCGGCTGCGACACGGTGAGCGGCCTCTTCCGCTCGGCGATCTGGGACCAGACGATCCCCGACGAACTGCGCGGCCGACTGGCGGGCATAGAGATGCTGTCGTACTCCCTGGGCCCCCAGATCGGCCAGGTCCGCGCGGGCGGCATGGCCTCCCTCACCAACGCGCGTACGTCGGTCTGGACGGGCGGCGTGGCATGCGTCGCCTCGGTGGGCCTGCTGGCCCTGGCCCTCCCGAAACTGATGGCATACGACGGCCGCACCGACGAACACGCGGTCCGCTTGCGAGCGAGGCGCGCGGCGGAGGTGGCGGAGGCCGCGTAGCACTGCGGTCGCGTTTCACTGTTTCCGCTACCCAGGGCCGCTGGGTAGCGCTGACCGCTTTGGTTGCTGTAGATGCCACCCCATGGCGCCGCCGGACCCGGCGGGGCGGCATCGAACGTCCACCGTGGAGACCCCTCAAATCCCGTTTTAATGGGCGCCCCGACAGGAAAGTTGCAGCGTTGCCGCGATCTCTCTTGCCAGGTCGGACAGCCAGCAGGGCGCGCTGGGAGCCCGGATGATTTCACGCAACGTCAACCGCAGACGGTGGCGGCTACGCCCAGAAGCCACAATTTCCAACATGGCCGAGATGGAGAGAAGTGTGGTTTCACATTCTCGCCACGCCTGCGCTGACGCGTACGCGGTGAGCAGGGCGACACTGTAATAGAGGTTTACCCGCCTATTGGTATCGCTGGCGACGGAGAGCTCCAGAGCACGCTGCAACTTCGGAACGGCCGCACTGGGTTCTCCACGAACCAGCAGCGCCTCGCCCTCGTGCCCCGTCAGTTCTCGGTCGTCGACCCACCACGTCCACGAAGGATCACGCGTGGTGATGGATTCCCCCAGTGCACTACGCGCTGCGGCGAACTCGTTCAAGGACGGCTGCCGCGCTCCCGTGATCGCCAGCGCCCTGGCTCTACGAATCCGCGCAAGCAGAGCCACTCGCGGCGGGGTGCGAGGATCGGAGAGGATCCCATCAGCAATTCGCAAAGCCTCACCCGGCCTGCCGTGTTCAATTCCATGCATTGCCAGCATATCCAGAGCGAACCACGCCATAGGCTTGTCTCCAGCATGGCGTGCGAGCATGTGTGATTCGAGAAACGCAGAGCGCGACTCTTCCTGCTGGTCGGCATCAAAAAGGAGCCACCCGGCGATTTCTGCGATTTCGGCCACGGTAGCCAGATACTCGACGAGCGACTCGTCCGGGATTTCGCCACTGTCGAGCTTCCCCTTGCCAACTCGCAAGACCTGCACGGCAGCTGATGCCACGCCGTCACCGCCGTACCGGTTGTCGTGTTCGAGCAAGTGGCCAATGGTGTCGCGGATGTGCTGGATGTCCGCCTCGCAGTTGCTCACGAAGCTCTGCCTACCTCCCGTCACCGGGGTAGTCAACGAATCCCCGGCGCCCAGAAGGCGTTCCAGCGCGGCGACCAGTTGCTCGGACGGCTGCTGTTTTCCGTTCAGCACCCTGGACAAGTACGCGGGATCGTAGTGGAGTGCGCGCGCTATGCCGCGCATCGTCAGGCCCTTGGCGTCCCAGACTCCCCAGCCCCGATGCGGCTGCCGCCAACTGGAACCGACCCGGAGCGGCGGCACCTACGTGCTGGTCGCAACGGCTCACGGTCTCAACTTCGTCCCCCGCCAACCGGAGGCCCAGGAGGTGGACGGGTGAGCGCTACCCCGAAGATCGCCATCGGCTCGTACGTCGTCGACGAGGCCCGAAAGACGGTCGCCCAAGTGGCGGGGCACGAAGGGCCCAACTACCAACTCTGCAGACCGCAAGGAGGAGTTGAGTGGGAGGCGAAGCCCGAGGATGTGCGTCCGGCAGCGCTCAGAGAAGAGCTGAGAGCCAAGCTCCAGGCCGCGAACGACGCATCGAGGCGGTGGGGTCCGTGAGCGCACACACCGTGATCCGTTTCGCCGGCTGGACGATCGGCCCCGAAACGGCACCGGCAGCCCCGCCGATCATTCACCGGTTCTATCGAGCCACCCTCGTGAGGTAACCAGCAGCAGAGGCAGACCCCGGACCCCGCCGACGCAGCGGGGTCCCGTTCTCACGCTCCGTAGCCGTAGGGAAGGGCTACTCCCCGGCCGTGCGGCCGGACTCGTCGTCGTTCCAGCGCGGGTCCTGCCGCCACTCCTCGTTGCGCTCGCGCGCCGTCTCCATCGCGTGGGAGGCCTCCTCCCGTGTCCCGTACGGGCCCATGCGGTCGGCGGCCCGGCATTCCGGTCCCTCCTCGACCACCCCGTGCTTGAGGCAGTAGTACCACTCCCCCGCCTTGCCGGCCGGGCGCCTCTTGAACAGTGCCATCAGGGTCTCCTTCGCTCGTCGCCTCTCGCCCTCATGGTCCCCGACGGGCCCTGGATACACTCGCTGATATGTCTGGCCAGTCGCTTCTCACGCCGGGGACGCTCTCCCCCCTCCGTTCCGTGCCCGCCTCGATCCCGCGGCCCGAGTACGTCGGCAAGGACTCCCCGACGCCGTACGACGGCCCGGAGGTCCAGAGTGCCGAAACGATCGAGCGGATGCGGATCGCGGGCCGCATCGCCGCGCGGGCGATGGAGGAGGCGGCCAAGCTCATCGCCCCGGGCGTGACGACGGACGAGCTGGACCGCGTCGCGCACGAGTACATGTGCGACCACGGCGCCTACCCGTCCACCCTCGGTTACCGCGGCTTCCCGAAGTCGCTGTGCGCCTCGGTGAACGAGGTGATCTGCCACGGCATCCCGGACTCGACCGTGCTGCGGGACGGCGACATCGTCAACCTCGACGTGACGGCCTTCATCGGCGGCGTGCACGGTGACAACAACGCCACCTACCTGTGCGGTGACGTGGACGAGGAGTCACGTCTGCTGGTCGAGCGGACCCGCGAGGCGCTCAACCGGGCGATCAAGGCGGTCAAGCCCGGCCGCCGGGTCAACATCATCGGCCGGGTCATCGAGTCCTACGCCAAGCGTTTCGGTTACGGCGTCGTCCGCGACTTCACCGGCCACGGCATCAACTCGTCCTTCCACTCCGGCCTGATCGTCCCGCACTACGACAGCCCGCACCACGACACCCTGATCCAGCCCGGCATGACCTTCACCATCGAGCCGATGCTGACCCTGGGGACCCACGAGTACGACATGTGGGAGGACGGCTGGACGGTCGTCACCAAGGACCGGAAGCGGACCGCGCAGTTCGAGCACACGCTGGTGGTGACGGACAGCGGGGCGGAGATCCTGACCCTGCCGTAGTCCGTGACCCTGTGACCCCGTGACCCCGTGACCGCGATCGTGATCACGAATCCCCCTGCATGAGCAGGGGGATTTTCTTTTTCGATCGAACGGAGGCCGGTCCGGAGCGGTAAGGTTTTACCGACAGCACGTCGGGAACCAATTGACTTAGGTAAGCCTAACTAGAGAGAATCGGGGCACGGCGGCACGCCTCCGCGTCCCCGTTCCCCATCGCTCCCCCGCCCCTCGGTCTCCGGAGGTCCGTTTTGGACGCGCCCGCCACCACTCCGTTCTCCACGCTGATCCGCACCGCCTCGCACGAACAGCACACGGAGGCCGAGAGCTCTTCGTTCATGAGCGACATGCTCGGTGGCAGGCTCGGCGTGAACGCCTACCGCCGCTACACCGAGCAGCTCTGGTTCGTCTACAGCGCCTTGGAGTCCGCCTCCGCCGCCCTGGCGGACGACCCGGTGGCGGGCCCCTTCATACGCCCCGAGCTGGCCCGCACCGCCGAGCTGGAGCGCGACCTCGCCCACATCGGCGGCCCCGACTGGCGTACGGGCCTCGCGCCGCTGCCCGCGACCGCCGCGTACGCCGCCCGCGTCGAGGAGTGCGCCCGCGACTGGCCCGCCGGCTACGTCGCCCACCACTACACCCGCTACCTGGGCGACCTCTCCGGCGGCCAGATCATCCGCGGTACCGCCGAAAAGACCTGGGGCTTCGCCCGCAAGGGCGACGGCGTGCGTTTCTATGTCTTCGAGGGCATCGGGAACCCGGCCGCGTTCAAGCGGGAGTATCGCGAGTTGCTGGATGCGCTGCCGGTCGATGATCTGGAGAAGCAGCGGGTGATTGATGAATGCAAGCGCGCTTTCGCGCTGAACACCGAGGTGTTCCATGCGCTGGGGCGGGAGTTCCCGCTGAGCGCGTAGTCGTTGCCGGGTGCGGGTGCGTACGGTGTGCGTACGCGTGGGTCCGTTGCCGCCTACGGCGGGAGCGGCCTGCGGCCGCGTCCTCAATCGCCGGACGGGCTGGATTGCGCGGGCCGATCTGCGCAAGAGAGCGCCGGGCGGGCTGAACTTCAGCTCGCCCGGCGCTTTTTGTGCATGCGTCAGTTCTGAGCCGTCGCCGTCCGGCGGCGGCGCGTCGCGTAGACGGCCGCGCCGCCCGCGACGACGAGGGCGGCAGCCCCGCCCAGGATCGGGCCGGTGGGCACGTCGGCGCCGGTGGAGGCCAGCGAGCCGGAGGCGGTGGTGTCGGTGGCCGTGCCGCCGGTGGTGGACCCACCCGTGGTGGAACCCCCCGTGGAGGCCGCGGTGTTGGTGGCAGTCGTGGTCGTGCTGGTGGTGCCGCCCGTCGTGCCCGTCTCAGAACCGGCGTCCGACGGGACGTCAGGGAGCTTGGCCTTGTCATCGGTGGCGACGGCGACCGTCACCGGGTCCAGGCTGTCGCCCGCCTTGTAGAACGAGTCCTGCTTGTAGACGAATGCCTTCGTACCGGCCTCCGTCAGCTTCGCCGGGGCAGCCGACAGCGCCACCACGCTGTCCTTGGGCTTCAGGGAATCGGTGACCTCAAAGGTGGCGAGCTCGACGTTCGAGGTGAGCTTGCCGTTGGACGTGACGTCGGCGATGATCTTTCCGGTCCTGCTGGCCACATTGACGTGGAAAGCGGAGAACTTCAGGTCCAGGTCGCCCCCGTGGGCCGTGAAGCGGACCGCGCCCTCGAACTTGACGTCGAGCGACGACTTCTCGGCGTTGTACTCGCCCTTCCCCTTCGGGAAGCGGTAGCCCCCCTTGAAGGACTTCGCGCCGTCGGAGACCTCGGCTTTTCCGCTCGTCCGGTCGATGTACTTGCGGAAGGACTCCTTCAGGCCCCAGTCGAGATTGCCGTCGACGAGCTTGCCGGGGGCGGGCTGCTGGGCGCCACCCGTCGCGTCCCCGCCGGTCTGGCCAGTGCCCTGGTCCTTCCCGCCCGCACCCCCGCTGGTCTGGGTGCCCTGGTCCTTCGTGCTCGTGTCCCCGTCGGTCTGGGTGCCCTGATCCTTCGTCTCCTTGCCTTCGTCCTTCTTCGGCTCGGCCGGGGCCGTCTTCAGCGCGAGGGTCGCGTCGTCGAACTGCTCGCCCTCCTTGTAGAAGGAGCTGCCCTTGTACGAGAAGACCTTCGCGCCCTCGGCGGTCACCTTCACAGGTATCTTCGCGAAGGTCATCGTGCCAGCCTTATCGGTGGCCCGGACACCCTTCATGTCGATTGCCGCGATCGCGACGTCGTCCCGGGTCTCGTCCCCGGACGTGACGTCGGCGGTGATGCTGCCCTTCTCGCCGCCCTCCGCAATCTTGACCTTCAAGTCGGAGAACTTGAGGTCGAGCTCCCCTCCGTGCCCAAGGAAGCGCACGCTTCCCTTGAACGTCGTGGAGGCGGCGTGGTGAGCGGTGTCGTACGATCCCTCGCCCTTCACGAAGGTGAAGGGGCCGTTCTTGGGGGCCTGCTTGGCGCCATCGTCCACCTTGATCTCTCCGCCGGACTTGCCGACGTAGCTCCGGAACGATTCCTTCACACCCCACTTGAGAGTGCCGCTCTTGACTACCAGTTGCTGCGCCCCCTCCGTCTGCGGTGCCTCCACCGCGAACGCGGGAGCGGACAGCGCCGTCGCCCCGAGGGCAGTCGCCGTGGCCAGTGCCGCGAGTGCGGCCCGGCGTGCGGTGACGGTCATGTGGGTTCTCCTAGTGGAAATTGAGGTAACTGGGATGAGAGTGCGGCATCCATGACATCAGGTGGCAGGGAGCCAGGAAAGGGCCGGGTCGGCCGTGCCGCGTGGGGGTACGGCACGGATGACGCCGAGGCGGGCGGTCAGTCCGCTGAAATGGAATCAGATTCGGAAGTCGCGCCCGCCGCCCGCCGCTTGCGGAGCACCAGGAGCGCGGCGGCCGCGGCCACCAGGACAGCAACACCCGTGGCGGCAACCGGAAGCACCGGGAAGGATCCCGACGAGTCCGACGGAGAGGCAACGGGGGCGGCCGACTCGGACGCGGCCGACGGGGCCGCCGACGGGGCGGCCTTGCCCAGGTCCGGCAGCGGCGGCAACTTGGCCTTGCCGTCGAGAGGGACCGCGAGCGAGACCGGGTCCATGTCCGCGCCCTCCTGATAGACGCCGCCGAACGCCTTCGCGCCCTCGGCGGTCAGCTTCGTCGGGGCCTCGGTGACGGCGGCGAGGCCGTCCTTCTCGGTCAGGCCGGACGCATCGAAGGTGACGAGGGGGAGGCCCTTGCCCGTGCCGTTCCCGTTGCCGGTCACATCGGCCGACAGCGTGCCCTTGCCGTCCTTCACCGCCACCTTGACCGCGCCGAGCGCGAGGTCGAGGTCCTTGCCGGTGAAGCGGAGGGTGCCCTCGAAGGACGCGTCAAGCGCCTTCTTCTCCGCGTCGTAGGCGCCCTTGCCCTTGGGGAAGCGGAAGAGTGCGCCGCCGTCCTGGGCGCCGTCGGTCAGTTTCCAGGAGCCCTGGGCGATCGAGCCGGTGACGTACTCCCGGAAGGTGCGCCGCACGCCCCAGTCGACGGCGGCCTCCGTGAACTCGCCCTTGGGTGGGGACGATTCCTCCGCCTTCACAGAGGGCGTGGCGCTGGGCGAGGGGCCGGCCGCGGACACCACGTCGGCCGCCAGGCTCAGGGGGTCGAGAGCCGTACCGGCCTTGTAGTAGCCGGCGAACGCCTTCTCGCCCTGGGCGGTGAGCGTGGCGGGGATGTTGTTGAGCGTGACGGCGCTGCCGCCGCCGCGCAGGTCGATTCCCGCGAGGTTCAGGGACGCGAAGGGCACCTGCTTGGCGTCGGTGACCTCGCCCGTGCCCTTGGCCTTGCTGAACACATCGGCGTAGAGCGTGCCGCTGCCGCCGGAGACGCGGACGGCCGGGCGGCTGAAGGTGAGGTCGAGTTCGTGGGAGCCGTCGGGCTTCTTGTGCCCGACGAAGTGCACCCCGCCCTGGAACGCCGCGTCGAAGGCACCGCTGCCGGAGTCGTACGAGCCCTTGGCGGAGTGGAAGCGGAACTGGCTTCCTCCCACCGTGGCGGCCCCGCCCTGGAGCTCCCAACTGCCCTGCGCGATCGGCCCGGTGACATAGCTCTGGAAGGAGGACTTGATGCCCCAGTCCAGCCGTCCCCCGGATACCTCGCGGGTCTCTGCCGCGTGTGCCACAGCCGTCGGGATCAGGGCTGCCAGCAGCGTCGCGAGGAGGGCGGCGACCGGGGCGCGGGCAGTTCTGGGCGGCAGCATGGAGGGGCCCCTTCCGGGCAGGTCGGCACATTTCGCCGCGCACAGACAGCAACGCATGGCGATTTAGGTAAGGCTAACCTAAGCTACATCCCATCAGGTCGGAAACCCCCGGCCGGAGCGAAAGGCGGAACCGTGCTTCAACGGCAGTCGGCGGGCAGGTCGATACGTACCCCGCGCCGCGTGGGCGTACTCGTCGCCCTGCTCACACTTTTCGCCGTTCTCACGGGCCTCACCGCTTGCTCGAAGGACGGCGGCGGCACCCCGCCGAAGCCTTCGGCTCCCGACCGCGTCGAACCCCTCACCGGCACGCCCCGCCCCCAACTCCCCGTCACCGTACGGTCGGCCGACGGCCGTGACGTGACCGTGAACGCCACGGACCGGATCGTTCCGCTCACCGGGGCGCTGTCCGAGATCGTGTTCACCCTCGGGCTCGGCGAGCGCGTCGTCGCGCGGGACATCACGGCCACCTTCGAGCAGGCACGGAAACTCCCCGTCGTGACCCGCGCGCACGACGTCTCGGCGGAGAGCGTGCTCTCGCTCAAGCCCACCCTCGTCCTCGCGGAGACCACCACCGGGCCCGCCACGGCGATCGACCAGATACGGGCCGCCGGGATCCCCCTCGTCGTGCTCGACCCGGCGAAGAAGCTGGCCGACGTCGGCCCGCGCATCGACAAGGTGGCCGCCGCCCTCGGCGTCCGCGCAGCCGGTGACGAGCTGCGCCGCCGTACCGAACAGCGCGTCATCACAGCCGAGAAGGGCATCCCGCAGGACGGGAAGAAGCCGCGGGTCGCCTTCCTCTACCTGCGCGGCTCGGCGTCCGTTTATCTCCTCGGCGGCGCGGGCTCCGGGGCCGATTCCCTGATGGAGGCGGCGGGCGGCGTCGACGCGGGCGAGGAGTCCGGGCTGAAGAAGGACTTCACGCCCATCACCAGCGAGGCACTGGCGAAGGCCGCGCCGGACGTCGTCCTCGTGATGAGCAAGGGCCTCGACTCGGTCGGCGGCGTGGACGGCCTGCTGAAGATCCCGGGCGTCGCCCAGACCCCCGCCGGGCTGGACCGCCGGATCGCTTCCGTCGACGACGGCGTCCTGCTGAACTTCGGGCCGCGCACCGACACCGTGCTCGCCTCCCTGATCGAGCAGATCCACCCGAAGGGCGCGTGACATGGCGCTGTTGACCAAGCCCCCCGGGCTCCGGTCCGCCGCCGAGGAGCGGCCCGCGCCCCGGCGCCGCGCCGGCGCGCTCCTCACCGTCGGCATGGCCGCGGCCCTCCTCGTCCTGTGCCTGCTCTCGGCTGGCATCGGCGCGTACGACATCCCGATCGGGGACGTCCTGGGCTCGGTGCTCCACCGCGCCGGCCTCGGCGGCAGCGCGCTGGACCGGGTCGGCGAGAGCGTGCTGTGGAACGTACGGCTGCCGCGCGTCGTGCTCGCGCTGCTCGTCGGCGCGTCGCTGGGCTGCGCGGGCGCGCTGATGCAGGGCGTGTTCGGCAACCCGCTCGCCGAGCCCGGCGTCATCGGCATCTCGGCGGGCGCGGCCGTCGGGGCGGTCGCCTCGATCGCCTTCGGGCTGAGCTTCCTCGGCAACTGGACGGTCACCGTCGGCGCGTTCGCGGGCGGGCTGCTGACCGTTCTGCTGGTCTATCTGCTGTCGCGGTCCGGCGGCCGTACCGAGGTGGTCACCCTCATCCTCACCGGCATCGCCGTGAACGCGTTCGCCGGTGCCCTCATCGGTCTGTGCATCTTCTTCGCCGACAACGCGCAGATCACCCAGATCACCTTCTGGCAGCTCGGCTCGCTCTCCCAGGCGACGTGGCCGAAAGTGATCGCCGTCCTGCCGTGCGCCCTGGCCGGGCTGGCCGTCGCGCCCTGGTACGCCCGGCAGCTGGACCTGCTCGCCCTCGGCGAGCGCCCCGCGCGCCATCTCGGGGTGGACGTCGAGCGGTTGCGCGGCACGCTGGTGCTGGTGGTCGCCCTGCTGACGGCGGCCGCGGTGGCCGTCGCCGGGATCATCACCTTCGTGGGGCTGCTGGTACCGCATCTGCTGCGCATGGCCGCGGGTCCGGGGCACCGCTTCCTCGTACCGGGCAGCGCCCTGGGCGGCGCGCTCGTCCTGGTCGCCGCCGACCTCGCCGCCCGCACGGTCGCCCAGCCCGCGGAACTCCCCCTGGGCGTGCTGACGGCACTCTTCGGCAGTCCGTTCTTCTTCTGGTTGCTGCGCAGGACCCGCCGCAAGCAAGGAGGTTGGGCCTGATGTGGTCGTTGTTCCGGTCGCGTACGCGGCATCTGCCGTTGCCCTCGCCCATCGGGACCGTGCGTGCCGAGGCCCGTGCCCTGCGGGTGCGGCTCGGGGCCCGTACCGTCCTGTCCGAGGTGGAGCTGTCCGTCGCCGGGGGCGAAGTGCTCGCGCTCGTCGGGCCGAACGGCGCCGGGAAGTCCACCCTGCTCGCCGCGCTCGCCTGCGACCTGCCCGCCGAGTCCGGCGAGGTGTGGATCGACGGGCGCCCGGCCGCCGCCTGGACGCCCGGCGAACTCGCGCTGCGCCGGGCCGTGCTGCCGCAGTCGGCGGAGCTGTCGTTCCCCTTTCCCGTCGAGGACGTCGTCCGGATGGGGCGCGCGCCCTGGGCCGGGACCGACGCGGAGGACGAGGACGACGAGGCCGTACGGGCCGCCATGGCCGCCACCGAGGTGTCCGGGTTCGCCGCCCGGCCGTTCGCCGCGCTGTCCGGCGGCGAGCGGGCCCGGGTCGCGCTGGCCCGCGTCCTCGCGCAGCGCACTTCGCTGCTGCTGCTCGACGAGCCGACCGCCGCACTGGACCTGCGCCACCAGGAACTGGTGCTGCGGATCTGCCGGCAGCGCGCCGCGGCGGGCGACGCGGTCGTGGTCGTCCTGCACGACCTGGGGCTCGCCGGCGCGTACGCGGACCGGGTCGCCGTGCTGCACGAGGGGCGGATCGCGGCGGAGGGTCCGCCGGACCGGGTCTTCGACGCGGAACTGCTCAGCCGCGTCTACCTGCAGCCGGTGGAGGTCATCGACCATCCGCGCACGGGAGAGCCTCTGGTGATCCCGAGACGGGAGGGCCACGGGTTTTCCCTATGAGTCCCTGTGAGTCCCTGTGAGAGCAGAATCACGCACCGGTTGGGGAACAGGGTAGGCAAGCCTCAGATAAGTTAGGGCGGCCTAATTAACCGAAATGTTTCGGCCATATTGGGCCACGTCCCGTTCCGTCCCCTCCGTAAGCCTGGAGCCCCGTATGCGAGTCCTCCGCTCCTCCGCCGTCACCGCCGTCGCGGCGGCAGCAGCCCTGACCGCCGTGTCCGGCTGTGCCGAGAAGTCGGACAGCAAGGGCTCGGACGCCGTCAACGTCACCGCCTCCGACGACAAGTGCGAGGTCTCCAGGACGTCCTTCCCGGCCGGGCACGTCAAGATCAACGTCCAGAACAAGGGCTCCAAGGTCACCGAGGTGTACGTCTACACCCCGGACGACCGGATCGTGACGGAGCGCGAGAACATAGGCCCCGGCACCAAGGCGGAGATCACCGCCACCATCAAGGCCGGTTCCTACGAGATCGCCTGCAAGCCCGGCATGAAGGGCGACGGCATCCGGCAGAAGATCACCGTGACCGGCGGCGGCGCGGAGAAGAAGAGCGACCCGGAGCTCGACAAGGCGGTCGCCGAGTACCGCAAGTACGCGCAGCAGCAGGCCGACGAGACGATCCCGGCGGCGCAGAAGTTCGCGGACGCGGTGAAGAGCGGCGACCTCGACGAGGCCAAGAAGACCTACGCCGCCTCCCGCGTCGGCTGGGAGCGCACCGAGCCGGTCGCGGAGTCCTTCGGTGACATCGACCCGAAGGTGGACGTCCGCGAGGACGGCCTGGAGAAGGACCAGAAGTGGACCGGCTGGCACAAGCTGGAGAAGTCCCTCTGGGACGACAAGAAGATCACCGATGACGACAAGAAGCTGGCCGACCAGCTGATGACCGACCTGAAGGACTGGCAGAAGCGCGTCGGCACCGCCGAGATCACCCCGACCAGCATGGCCAACGGCGCCAAGGAACTGCTCGACGAGGTGTACCGGAACAAGATCACCGGTGAGGAGGAGCGCTACAGCCACACCGACCTGGTCGACTTCGAGGGCAACGTCGACGGCGCCGAGAAGGCGTACGGCCTGCTGAAGCCGGTCGCCGCCAAGCACGACCCGGAGCTCGTCAAGGAGCTGGACAAGCAGTTCGAGGCGGTCAAGAAGACGCTCGGCGACTACCGCGAGGGCGACGGCTTCAAGTCGTACGACACCGTCGGCAAGGACGACCGCAAGAAGCTGTCCGACGTCGTCAACGCCCTCTCCGAGCCGCTGTCCAAGCTCGCCGCGGCCGTCGCGAAGTAACCGGGGAAAGATCCATGGAAGACAAGAAGACCGAAGAGCTGAAGACCCCGGACGAGCAGAAGGCCGCCGCGCCCTCGCGCCGGTCCGTGCTGGGCTGGGGCGGTGCCGGGCTCGCGCTCGGCGCGGCCGTGGCCGGTGGCACCACCGCGGCCGTGATGCGCAAGGACGACGCCGCTCCGGCGGCCGCCGCGGGCGACGCGGTGCCGTTCCACGGCGACCACCAGGCGGGCATCTCCACCGCCGTGCAGGACCGGCTGCACTTCGCGTCCTTCGACGTGACCACCACCGACCGTGCCGCGCTGGTCAAGCTGCTCCAGGAGTGGACGGCCGCCGCCGCGCGGATGACCGCGGGCCACGAGGTCGGCGACGGCGCGATCGGCGACAACGACGAGCTGCCGCCGGACGACACCGGCGAGGCCCTCGGGCTCAAGCCCTCCCGGCTGACCCTGACCTTCGGCGTCGGCCCCGGCCTCTTCGAGAAGGACGGCAAGGACCGCTTCGGCCTCAAGTCCCGCCGCCCCAAGGCCCTGATCGACCTGCCCGCCTTCCCCGGCGACAACCTCGACCCGGCCCGCAGCGGCGGCGACCTCTGCGTCCAGGCCTGCGCGGACGACCCCCAGGTCGCCGTGCACGCGATCCGCAACCTCGCCCGCATCGGCATGGGCCGGGTCGCGATCCGCTGGTCGCAGCTCGGCTTCGGCAAGACGTCCTCGACGACGCCCGACGCCCAGACACCGCGCAACATGCTGGGCTTCAAGGACGGCACCCGGAACATCGCGGGCACCGAGACCGACCGGCTCGGCAAGTACGTCTGGGTCGGCGAGAAGGACGGCCCCGACTGGATGGTCGGCGGCTCCTACCTCGTCGCCCGCCGCATCCGCATGCACATCGAGACCTGGGACCGCACCTCGCTCAAGGAGCAGGAGGACGTCTTCGGCCGCGACAAGGCGGAGGGCGCGCCGCAGGGCAAGCAGCGCGAGCACGACGAGCCCGACCTCAGGGCCATGAAGGACACCGCCCATGTGCGGCTGGCCCACCCGGACAGCAACAACGGCGTGACGATCCTGCGCCGCGGCTACTCCTTCACGGACGGCACGGACGGCCTGGGCCGGCTGGACGCGGGCCTGTTCTTCATCGCGTACCAGAAGGACGTACGGGACGGCTTCGTGCCGCTCCAGACGCGGCTCGCGGGCAAGGACGCCCTCAACGAGTACATCCAGCACGTGGGTTCGGCGGTCTTCGCCGTCCCTCCGGGCGTCCGCGGCAAGGACGACTGGTGGGGCAAGGCGCTCTTCGCGTGATCGACGTTTCGGCAGAGACAGAAACAGACACAGGAGGGGACGCCGTATGTTCGGCAACTACCTGATCGGCCTGCGCGAGGGGCTGGAGGCCAGCCTGGTCGTCTGCATCCTCGTCGCCTATCTGGTCAAGACGGGGCGCCGGGACGCGCTGCGCCCCGTGTGGCTCGGCATCGCCGTGGCCGTCCTGCTGAGCATGGGCTTCGGCGCGCTGCTGCAGTTCGGCTCGCGGAGCATGACGTTCAAGTCGCAGGAGATGCTGGGCGGCTCGCTGTCCGTCATCGCCGTCGGCCTGGTGACGTGGATGGTCTTCTGGATGCGGCGCACCGCACGGCACCTGAGGACGGAGCTGCACGGCAAGCTCGACGCGGCCCTCGCCATGGGCACGACGGCCCTGGTCGTCACGGCGTTCCTGGCGGTGGGCCGGGAGGGCCTGGAGACCGCGCTGTTCATCTGGACGGCCGTGCAGGCCACCGACGACGGGGTGCGACCGCTGGTCGGGGCGCTCCTCGGGCTGCTCACCGCGGTGGTCCTCGGCTGGCTGTTCTACCGGGGCGCACTGAAGATCAACCTGGCGAAGTTCTTCACCTGGACCGGCGGCATGCTGATCGTGGTGGCGGCGGGCGTGCTCGCGTACGGCTTCCACGACCTGCAGGAGGCCGACGTCCTGCCCGGTCTGGGGAACAAGGCGTTCGACGTCAGCGAGCAGATCCCGGTCGACAGCTGGTACGGCACCCTGCTCAAGGGCGTGTTCAACTTCCAGCCGGACCCGACCTGGCTCCAGGTCGCGGTGTGGGCGCTGTATCTGGTACCCACCCTCCTGGTCTTCTTCGCCCCGGGTAGGGTGGCGCCGAACCGAGCAGCCACCAAGGAGTCGAAGCCCCATGAGACGCCGGCAGTCCCATCGGCCGCCGACCGTTCCGGCAGTGCTGACGGTGTCCGCGCTGCTGCTGACGGCGACCGGGTGCATGACGGTGCACGGGGAACGGGAGATCATCCCGTCGGTGGACAGGGCTGAGGCCCCCAAGGTCCTCCGGAAGTTCACGGAGGGCTACAACGAGGCGTACCGCAAGCTCGACCGGGGCGTCATCGCCAAGGTCGAGAGCGGTCCGCTCGCCGAGATCGGCAACGCCGACATGACCACGCAGAACGCGGTGACGCCGGGCGGCAACCCGAAGTATCCGCCGCTCGTTCTCGACGACGCCCGGTTCACCATCCCCAAGCAGGCGGGCTGGCCCAAGTTCTTCGTGGCCGACACCCGCAGCAACCGCGACGGCAACCGCTGGTTCGTGGTGTTCCTGCGGGACGGGGTGAAGGAGCCCTGGCGGGCGGGCTATCTGTCGATCCTCAGCCCCGACAAGGTGCCGGCGTTCGTCACCGACAAGGACGGCTACGCGGAGGCCGTGCCGGCCGCCAAGGGCAAGGGCCAGGACCCTGAACTGGCCCTGGCGCCGGACGCGGTGAGCGCCGCGTACACCGACTTCCTGCGGACCGGCGGCGGTTCGGCCTTCGCGCCGGGTCCCCGGACCACGGGGATGCGCGAGGAGCGCGACAAGCTCAAGCGGACGCCGACGTTCTGGACGGAGTTCATCGACACCCCCGAGCCGGCCGACGGCTTCCCCGCGGTGGCGCTGCGCGTCGAGGGCGGTGGCGCGCTGGCGTTCTTCTCCGCGCACCACCGCGAACGGCGCACGATGGCACAGGGCCTGCGGCCCGCCGTCACGGACCCCCGGATGAAGGCCCTGCTGACGGGCGACCTCAACCGGTCGGTGACGTACACGAAGGTCTCGGAGTCGGCGGTCCGCATACCGCCCGCCACGTCGGACGACCGGGTCGTCTTCCTCAACCGCATCGAGAGCGTGACGGCCGTGAAGGCCGATTGATCCCACCCCTATGGGTGCGGGCCCGTGGCCTCCCCCAGCCTTCGGCCGGGGGGACCCCCAGCGGCGGGGGCGGCCTGCGGCCGCGTCCTCAAACGCCGGACGGGCTGGATTTGCAGGCGTAGCCCGCAACCTGCGGGCCGCAAGCCTGCGGGCCGCAGGACAAAGAACCACGGTCCGCGAAATTCAGCCCGTCCGGCGTTTGAGGACAACGCGGCGAAGCCGTGTTGCGGGGTCCGGGGCGCAGCCCCGAACAGGGGGGCTGGGGGCTTGCCCCCAGTTCGGGAAGGGGCGGGGAGGGGAACAAGCCCGCCGCAGGCGACGCGGTCAGCGGCCGATCGGCCACGCCTCCGACTCATGGTGCGCAACCTGCGCACACGCATCCGTAAGAGCTTCAAGCAGCGACAGCGGATCCGGCAACGCCCGCTCCGCCCCGTACAGCCAGGCCACCTGCCCGTCGGCGGGCAGCCGCGCCGGCGGCAGCAGTACATAGCTGCCGCGGCAGTGCCACCGCAGCCCGGGATGCTCGTCCAGCGTCTCGGGGTGGCAGTCCAGCTCGCACGGCCACCACTCGTCCTCGTCGTCGGGCGTGCCGCGCGTGGCCGTGAAGAAGAGCATGCGGTCGGGGGTGACCGTGGCGACCGGGCCGACCTCGACCCCGGCCGCCTCCAGCCGGTCCAGGGCCTTGCGGCCCGCTTCCGCCGGTACGTCGAGGACGTCGTGCGCGATGCCGGTGGCGGTGATGAAGTTGGCCTCAGGCTGGGCGCGCAGCCACTTGGTGACCTGTTCCGCGTCGGTGGTGGCGAGGGTCTGCCAGGCGAAGGAGATGGGGTGGCGGGCCGGCGTCGGACAGCCGATGCGCTCACAGGAACAGCCGTACCCCGAGGGGTGCGCGGCCGGGGCCAGCGGGAAGCCCGCCGCAGCCGCGGCCAGGAGCAGTTCTTCGCGGGCGGCCGCCGAGGCCGCTCCGGTACCCGTATCGCCGCCCGCTCCGCTCCTGGGGCGACGCAGCCACTGGGAGAACCTGCTCTTGCGTTCCATCTATCCCCTCACTTCGACCGCGGTCTCCGCTCAATGCTGCCACCATCCTGCGCCTGGTGTGACCGTCGGACCTATCCAGGTGGTGTGAGACGGGCCGCTCACGCTGTCGGCGGCGCCGTGTCCTGCGCGTTCAGCGCGGGGCGAGGCCGCGCAGCGCGAGCTCGACCACGGTGTCCGCATAGGCGTGGGTGAGCGGCAGGGTGCGGTTGTGCCAGCGGTGGAAGAGGGGGCCGACGAGGAGTTCGAGGGC
The DNA here is from genome assembly GCF_053594975.1 of Streptomyces sp. NPDC002537. Lineage (NCBI taxonomy): Bacteria > Bacillati > Actinomycetota > Actinomycetes > Kitasatosporales > Streptomycetaceae > Streptomyces > Streptomyces sp. NPDC002537. Next base: position 92,950 of record NZ_JBSFWT010000010.1, on the reverse strand, counting down.
GATGCGGAGGTCGACGTCCTCGGCGACCTGCCCGGCCCGCTGTGCCGCCCGCAGCCTGCGGACGTACGCCTGGAGCTGGGGTTCGAGGACCTTCTCGACGAGCGCCCGGCCGAGTTCGGGGTCGTTCTGCGTCTCGGCGGACAGGGCGCGGGTCGCGGCGGCGAGGCGCTCGTCGACGAGTTCGTCCACGGTGGCCCGCAGCACGGTCTTGAGGTCGGCTTCGAGGTCGCCGGTGTCGGGGAGTTCGACCTCGTCGGCGCTGTCGACGCCGTCGGGCACGCAGGCCTCGAAAAGCACCGCCGCCTTGGAGGGCCACCAGCGGTAGATCGTCTGCTTGCCGACGCCCGCGCGGGCGGCGATGGCCTCGATGGTGAGCTTGCCGAATCCGACTTCCCCGACCAGTTCGAGGGCCGCGTCGAGGATCGCGCGGCGGGAGCGCTCGCTGCGGCGGCTGACGTCGGGGCTCTTCGGGGCGGGTGTCTGCTGGGACATGGCCGCATCCTAGCGAGGAACAAGGCGAGACGTATCGTCTTGACAAGACGTCGCGTCTCGTTCAGCCTTACGAGTGAAGCGAGACGCAGCGTCTCGCCAAATCGGGAGGAGAACCCCATGAGCCGAGGCAATACGGGCGGCATGCTCGGGGTCGGCGGCACCCGCAGCAACCTCTCCCGCGCCGCCCTCCGCGGCGACCGCGCGGGCCGCGCCGGAAGCGGCACGGACCCGAACGCCCAGAAGCGGGAACTGCTGCGGAAGTTGCGCGAAGGACGGAGCGGGACCAACGGCGCGTGAGGGGACCGAGGGACGGCCCCGGGCCACCGGCGCTGCAGAGGGTCACGGGTAAACCACCCGTACGGTTCATGCGCCAACCCCCTTGGAGCGAGGACGATTTGGGCACGTGCGGTACCCCGCACGTGCCCTTCTCCACCGTGAGGAGCCTTCCTTGCGTACCGCACCACCTGCCGCTGCCGTCGCGCGGCGGACCGTCACCCCGCGGCGCTATCTGATGTGCCCGCCGGTGCACTTCAGGGTCACCTACTCCATCAACCCCTGGATGGATCCCGCCAAGCCGGTCGACCTGCCCCTCGCCCTCGCCCAGTGGGAGGATCTGCGCGACCGGTACCTCGCCCTCGGGCACACCGTCGAGGTGCTGGACCCACGGCCCGGCCTCCCCGACATGGTCTACGCGGCGAACGGCGCCACCGTCGTCGGCGGCCGGGTGCTGGGCGCCCGGTTCGCGCATCCCGAGCGGGCCGCCGAGGCCGCCGTCCACGCGGAGTGGTTCCGCGCGCACGGCTACCGGGACGTGCTCGAACCGGAGCACATCAACGAGGGCGAGGGGGACTTCGCCGTCACCGCCTCCTGGCTGCTCGCCGGGCGCGGCTTCCGCAGCAGCCCGCTCTCGCACCCCGAGGCCCAGGAGTTCTTCGGGCGCCCGGTGATCGGGCTCGATCTCGTCGACCCCCGCTACTACCACCTGGACACCGCCCTGTCCGTGCTCGACGGCGACGAGGTCATGTACTACCCCGGCGCCTTCTCCCCCGGCAGCCGGGCCGTGCTGGAACGGCTCTTCCCGGACGCGCTCGTCGCCACCGAGGAGGACGCCTCGGCGCTGGGGCTGAACGCGGTGTCCGACGGCCGCCATGTGCTGCTGCCGCAGGCGGCCGTGGGCCTCTTCGCGCCGCTGCGGGCCCGGGGCTTCGAGCCGGTCGGGCTGGACCTCGGGGAGCTGCTCAAGGGGGGCGGCAGCGTGAAGTGCTGCACCCAGGAGCTGCGCTGAACCGGCCGGGGAATCCCCCGAGTTAGGGGGGTCAGCCCTCCTCGGGCGGCCAGGTGTCGCCCCAGTCCGTGTCGCGCGCCGTCCGGTAGAGCGGGCCGTGCCGCTTGGTCACCGTCTCGCGGGTCAGTCCGCCCTCGGGGACACACAGGTCCAGGAGGACCTGCCCCTTGCGGATCTGCGGCTTGCGCACGACCCGGGCGGGCGCGGCCGGCACGTCGGCGTCGCGCACCGCGGCCACGTACGAGAACTTCTCGTCCTCGTACGGCAGTGAGCCGCCCTTGACCTGCCGGTGCAGCGAGGAGCGGCTCACCCGGGCGGAGAAGTGGCACCAGTCCGCGCCCGGTTCGATCGGGCAGGCGGCGCTGTGCGGGCAGGGGGCGACCACCCGGAAGCCGGCCGCGACCAGCCGGTCGCGGGCCTCGATGACGCGGAGGTAGCCGTCCGGGGTGCCCGGTTCGATCAGGACGACGGCGCGGGCGGCGCGGGCCGCCTCGTCCGTCACGGCCCGGCGGTCCGCGTCGGTGAGCTCGCCCAGCACGTAGGAGACGGTCACCAGGTCCGTGCCGTCGGGGATCGTGAGCGCACCGCCGATGGTCTGCCGCCGCCACTCGGCGGCGCGCAGCGCCTCGTCCTCCGCGCCCCGGGCCAGCTCGGCACCGAGCGCGAGGGCGGGCTCCGCCCAGTCGAACACGGTGGTCCGCCGCTCGTGCCCCGCCCAGGCGGCGGCCACCGCCCAGCTCGCGGCGCCCGTGCCGCCGCCGACATCCACGTGCGTGGCGGGCACCCACTCCGGCAGCCGGTCCCGGAACGCCTCCAGCACGGACCGCACGGCCTCGAAGGTCGCGGGCATCCGGTACGCGGCGTACGCGACCACGTCGGAGCGGTCGCGCAGCACCGGCGTGTGCGTCGGGGTGCGCCCCCGGTAGTTGGCGATCAGCCGCTCGACGGCCTGGCTCGCCTGCCGCGGCGGCAGCCCGTCGAGGACCGCGGCGAGCGAGGCGCGCAGGTTCTCGCCGGTGGAGAAGGAGTGGGGGGCGTGCATGGAGCGAAGTTTATTCGCCCGTGCCAGGGGCCTATGCGTCCCCTGTGCCCCCGCGGCCCGCTAGCGCCGCCACGGCCTGCACAGCCCCAGGAAGCACACCAGCGCCAGCGCCGCGCACCCGAGCTGGACCACCGCCATCGGCACGGCCGTCCGTTCCCCCGCGATGCCCACCAGTGGTGACACCAGGGCCCCGAGGGCGAACGTCGTCGTGCCCAGCAGGGCGGACGCCGAGCCCGCCGCGTCCTTCGAGCGCATCAGGGCCTGCGCGTTGGTGTTCGGCATGGCGAGGCCCATGGCGGACATCAGGACGAAGAGCCCGGCGGCGACGGGCGCCAGGCCCGGCTCGCCGAGGGCCCCGGAGGTCAGCACCAGCAGGGCCGCGGCCGCGAGGAGGACGACGACCAGCCCTGCGCCGAGGACCTTGTCGAGGCTGACGCGCCCGATGAGGAACTTGCCGTTGAGCTGGCCGACCAGGACCAGGCCGACCGAGTTGAGCCCGAAGAGCAGGCTGAAGGTCTGCGGGGACGCCCCGTAGATGTCCTGGATCACGAAGGGCGACGCCGAGATGTACGCGAAGAGCGCGGCGAAGGCGAAGCCGCCGGAGAGCATGTAGCCGGTGAAGACCCGGTCGCCCAGCAGGGCGCCCATCGCGCGCAGGGCCGCGCCGAGCCCGCCCGGCTGCCGTCGGCCGGGCGGCAGCGTCTCGTCGAGGACGCGCCACACCAGGAGCGTGAGGAGCAGCCCGACGACGGTCAGGACGACGAAGACGCCGCGCCAGTCGGTGAGCCGCAGCACCTGCCCGCCTATCAGCGGGGCGACCACCGGGGCGACCCCGGAGATCAGCATGAGGGTGGAGAAGAAGCGGGCCATGGCGACGCCGTCGTAGAGGTCGCGGACCACGGCCCGCGCGATGACGATGCCCGCCGCGCCCGCGAGACCCTGCAGCAGCCGGAAGCCGACCAGCAGCTCGGCGGTGGGCGCGAGGGCGCACACCGCGGTGGCGAGGACGTAGACCACCATGCCCGCGAGGAGCGGGCGGCGGCGCCCCCACTTGTCGCTCATGGGGCCGACGACGAGCTGTCCGAGCGCCATGCCCAGCAGGCAGGCGGTGAGGGTGAGCTGGACGGTCGCGGCCGGGCGGTGCAGCGCGTCGGTGACCTCCGGCAGGGCCGGGAGGTACATGTCCATGGAGAGCGGCGGCAGGGCGGTGAGCCCGCCGAGCACGAGGGTGACGAGCAGGCCCGTGCGCCGGGCCCCGGCCATCCGGTCGACGACGGGGGCCGGCCGGTCCGTCTGGGGTTCGGCGATGCCGCTGCCGGGGTCCGTCATGGGTCGCGCTCCACGGTTGTTGTCGGATCAACCATGTTGTCATGACCGTCGCGGACGATCGGCCTTACCCGGGCCGGCCTTACCCGATGTGACGGAAGCCCGCCGGTCGAAAGTCCGCTCAGAGATCCGTCACCACGACGTCCAGCGCCCACGCCCGGCCCGCCTTCGCCGGTGCCGTGTCCTCCACCGCGTACCCCAGGTCGCGCAGCGCCGCCGTCAGTTCCGCCGGGTCCGCCGGGTCGGCGCCCGCCGTCAGCAGGTCGCGGACCAGGCGCCCCTTGGTCGCCTTGTTGAAGTGGCTCACCACGGACCGCTTCTCGACCCCGTCCACGACCTTCGAGTGGAGCACCCGGACCGTCGCCGTCCGCTCCGCGACGGCCCCCTTCGGCTTCCACGCCGTCGCGTAGGCCGCCGAGCGCAGGTCGAGCACCAGCCCGTCCCCCGCCGCCTCGGGCAGGTGCGCCTCCATCGCGCCGCGCCAGTACGCGCCGAGCGCGCCGAGCCCCGGCAGCCGCACACCCATCGAGCAGCGGTACGACGGGATCGGGTCGCCCACCCGCACCGCGCCCCACAGGCCCGAGAAGACCAGCAGCGAGCGCTCCGCCCGGCGCCGCGCCGCCGCGTCCAGGGTCGCGAGCCCCAGTGCGTCGTACAGCACGCCCGTGTAGACCTCGCCGGCCGGGCGCGTGCCCGCCGTCCGCAGGCCCGCGTTCTTCGCGATCTCGCCGCGCAGCCCCTGCGACAGCCCGAGGACCTCCGCGGCCTTCTCCTCGTCGCCCGCGCACAGCTCCACCAGCTCCGCGAGCACGGCTTCCCGGGCTCCGGTCAGCCCCGGCAGCGAGAGCGCGCCGACGTCCAGCGCGGCCCCGCCTTCGACGGCCGTGGCCTTCCCCTCGGACGGCGGCAACAGCACGAGCACGGTCGATCTCCTCCAGCGGTTCTGCGGTACGGGCCCGTGGCAGCCTATGCCGAAACCGCGCCGGACCCGGCCCCCGGCGGGCACGCTCACCGCGCCGCCCGCCCCCGGCGCGCCTACGCTCGGAACCATGCCCCGCCGGGAACTGCACGTCACCGACGCGGACGGCACGCCCTTGCGGGCCGCCCTGCGCGAGTTGCGGGTACGGACGGGCGCGCCCCCGGCGTTCCCGCCCGACGTCCTCGCGGAGGCGGAGGCCGCCGCGCGCCGCCCGCCCCGGCCGCCCGCCCACGACGCCACCGACCTGCCGCTCTTCACCATCGACCCGCCCGCGTCGATGGACCTCGACCAGGCCATGTTCCTCGCCCGCCGCGCCACGGGCGGCTTCCGCGTGCACTACGCGATCGCCGACGTGTCCGCCTTCGTCCGCCCCGGCCTCGCCCTGGACGCCGAGGCACACCGGCGCGTGATGACCCTCTACTACCCCGACGGGCGCGTCCCCCTGCACCCCGACGTGCTCGGCGAGGGCGCCGCCAGCCTGCTGCCCGACCACACCCGGCCCGCGCTGCTCTGGGAGTTCGACCTCGACACGGACGGCCGGGTCGTCCGGACGGACGTGCGCCGCGCCCTCGTCCGCAGCCGCGCCAAGCTCGACTACGCGGGCGTCCAGCGCGCCGTCGACTCCGGCACCGCCGAGGAACCGCTGTCGCTGCTGCGCGAGATCGGCCTGCGCCGCGAGGAACTGGAGCGCACCCGCGGCGGCGTCTCGCTGCACGTGCCCGAGCAGGAGATCATCCACCGCGGCCGCCACTACGCGCTCGAATACCGCGCCCCGCTGCCCGCCGACGGCTGGAACGCCCAGATATCCCTGATGACCGGCATGGCCGCCGCCGACCTGATGCTCCGCGCGGGCACCGGCATCCTGCGCACCCTCCCGGCCGCGCCCGAGCCCGCGGTCACCAGGCTGCGCCGGGTCGCCCGCGCCCTCGGCGTCAACTGGCCCGAGAACATGCCGTACGCCGTCGTCGTCCGCGCCCTCGACCCCACCCACACCCAGCACGCGGCCTTCCTCCAGGAGTGCACCGCCCTCCTGCGCGGCGCGGGCTACACCGCCTTCGACCGCGACCGCCCGGCCGCCCTCCCCGTCCCCGCCGACCCGGCCGCCGTCACCCACGCCGCGCTCGCCGCCCCGTACGCCCACTGCACGGCCCCGCTGCGCCGTCTCGTCGACCGCTACGCGGGCGAGCTGTGCCTGGCGGCGGCCGCGGGCACCGAACCCCCGGAGTGGGTGCGGGTCGCCCTCGACGCGCTGCCGGACGAGATGGCGACGGGTACCCGGCGGGCCGCCCGGATCGAGCGGGAGTGCGTGGACCTCGTCGAGGCGGCGCTGCTGCGGGACCGCATCGGCCAGGTCTTCGACGCCTACGTCGTGGACGTCCAGGAACAGCGGCCCACCGCGGGCACGGTCCACCTCTACGAGCCCGCGGTGGTCGGCCACGTCGAGGGCGACGCCGACGGCCCGCCGCTGCCGCTCGGGCACCGCATGCGCGTCCGCGTCATCGAGGCCGATCCGGGCCGGGACAAGGTGTGGTTCGCCCCGGCGTGAGCCCGGCCCCCGCGATCAGCTCCCGGATCGCGGCCACGGCGGCCCGCGGGTCGTCGGCGTGGCAGTGGACCGTACGGACCTCCCGGCGCCGCCCGAGCGGCCGCGTGACGGTGGCGGGCCCCGACAGCTCCACCGTGAGCGAGGTCTGCCCCGCGACGGGGAGGTCCAGGACGCCGTCGGGCGTCTCGCCGCCACTGGGGAACCGCAGTTCGGGGCGGGCGTCCACGAGGAGACGGGCCGGTATCCGTACGTCCAGCGCACCGCCGTGGCGGACGCGCAGCCCGTCCGGGCCGACCGTGTGCGGGCGGACGACGTTCCCGGCGTGGTAGCCGAGGGCGAGCAGCACGGTGTAGACATCCGCCGCCAGCACCGTCCAGTGCAGGACGGGTATCCCCATGGCCGCCGTCCAGAAGGTCATCCCCACGGTCTCGACCAGGCACACGAAGACCAGGGCGTACATCGTCGACGCCTGGGCACGGGCGTACCCGAAGCCCCGCACACCGTCGCCGACCCCGTCGCGGCGCCGCGTCAGCCACAGCGCGAGACCGGTCCACGTCCTCGCCTCGTGCACGGACCACGCGCGTAAGAGCCTCATGGGACCAGTAGAAACGTCGCCCCCTGGACAAGGTCAAGGGCCCGCGTGCACGGCAGGTAGCATGGTCAGCACGGCGGACGAGCCGGCCGGGCGGCCGCGTGGGATCTTCGGATCCCCCGAGGAACGTCCGGGCTCCACACGGCAGGGTGGTGGGTAACGCCCACCCGGGGTGACCCGCGGGACAGTGCCACAGAAAACAGACCGCCGGAGGCCGCGAGGCTTCCGGTAAGGGTGAAACGGTGGTGTAAGAGACCACCAGCGTCCAGGGTGACCTGGACGGCTAGGTAAACCCCACCCGGAGCAAGGTCAAGAGGGGCCGCCGCACGGCGACCCTGCGCGGACGACCGAGGGCTGCCCGCCCGAGTCCGCGGGTAGACCGCACGAGCCTGCCGGCAACGGCAGGCCTAGATGGATGGCCGCCTCCCCGAAGGCCGCGAGGCTTCCGGGAGACAGAACCCGGCGTACAGGCCGACTCGTCCGTCGACCATCTGAAGCAAGGCCCTCTGATCTGCCAAAACGGCAGGCCAGGGGGCTTTTTGCCGTCAGATCACCGTCCTCGCCGTCTCGGAGTGGTCATAGCTGTTCCGGCCTCTTTCCGGGTGTCATGTGGCGATGTCGTGGCGGCGACGGAAGCCGCCGGCCGGGCCTCTGACAGCCCCTGCTGCAGGCCCTCTTGACGCCGTGGCGCCCCAAGGACGAGGGTCGTGCAACCAAGCGCAACTGGCTCGGCACGGGAGGCAGTCATGGCACTACGGTTCATCGCGAAAGATCCAAACACCCAGACAGGACAGAGCCCGACGGCATGGGTGGACGAGGACAACGCCGACATGGTGTTCCAGGGGTGGAAGGCCGATGAGACGACCCAGGACGAGTGCCAGGAAACGGGACCCATCCCTGACCACGAGACAGTGATCCGTATTCCGGCACGCATGGTGCCAGCGATCAGGAAGGCATGCGATGTGGCAGAACAACGTGCCCGACTTCAGTGAGCTGCTGAGGTCGGCACGGCAGTCGGCTGTCCACCTGGAAATGCGCGACTCCTACGGTGTCGCTGAGGAGGCTGCCGACTTCGAGCGGTGGCGGGCGACCGGGGTTCAGAACCTCGACCCCGAGTCCGACCACTGGAAGCCCTGGCTCGACCTCATCCGTGAGACCGTGGCCCGGGGTGTCGCGGTAAGGCGGGTCCGAATCGTCTCCGAACCGGTCACCGACTACATCCGCTTCGAACACGCCAGCACCTACCTGACCGATCAAGCCGGCGAGGAATCGCGTTGGCTGCCTCGGAGCGAAGCGTCGGACATCGCGCTCCCCGGCAACGACTTCTGGCTGCTCGACAACAAGGCGGTTCGCTTCAACCTGTTCTCCGGTGACGGCGCAGGCCTGGAAGGGCAGTACTCCGAAGACCCCGCCGTGGCACGGCTCTGCACAACCGCGTTCGAGACGGTGTGGGACCGGGCAGTCCCGCACAAGGAGTTCAAGGTCTGACGTACAAGAGCCACCTCATGCCCACGAATACGCCGTCGTCTGCCGTACAGGCCGCCCGCGAAGCCCTCGCGGAGCGTCTGGTCGATATCCGCAAGAACGCCGGTCTCCAGTCGCGTGAGGTGGCCGATCTCTGCGGCTGGCACAAGTCCAAGGTGTCCCGGCTGGAGAACGCTCGCACGCCTCCATCGGATGACGCCATCCGCAAGTGGTGTCAAGCCTGCGGCGCCGAAGAACACACTGACGACCTGATCGCGGCCACCAGGACCGTCGAGTCCATGTACGTGGAGTGGAAGCGGCTCCAGCGCAGCGGTCTGCGGCAGCTCCAAGAGGAAATCGCCCCGCTCTTCGAGCAGACCCAGCTGTTCCGTGTGTACTGCTCGCATCTCGTGCCCGGTCTCCTCCAGACCCACAGCTACGCGGCGGCCATGCTGAAGATGTACGGCGGCTTCCACAAGACGAAGCCAGACTTCGAAGAGGCCGCAGCGGCTCGTGTACGCCGGTCACACGTGATCCGCGAACCACGACGCCGCGCCGTGCTCCTCGTCGAAGAAGCCGCGCTGTACCACCAGGTCGGAGACTCGGCGGTCATGGCTGGACAACTCGGCTACCTGCTGGAGGTCATGTCGTTGCCGTCCATATCTCTAGGCGTCATCCCATTTCGGGGAGAGCGGGACATGTGGGCGGTCGAGACGTTCAGCGTCTACGACGACCGGCAAGTGGGGGTCGAGCTGCTGACGGCCCGGGTCACCGTGACCTCCCCGAGCGAGGTCCGGATGTATCTGCGAGCCTTCAAAGGGCTGCAACGCCTGGCCGTGTACGGGTCCAACGCGCGGACGCGCATCACCTCTGCGATCGATTCCCTGGAGTAGGGTCCGCAACTTCATAGAACTCTGTTGAGCCCCGGAAGCGCCCGTCTCTAGCGTCTTGGGCATGACCACGGACATCGAAGCAGCCGCACAGCAAGCCGACGCCTTCCTGGCAGGCAAGAAGAAAGCCGACGACGTGGCTTTCATGCTGGGTCGAGTGCTGGCGGAGATGGGCATCAGGGTCGGGGACACGGACTCGTGGCCGCTGTTGAAGGGCCGCGCGTCCCTCAGTGGTGAGCCGTCCGTGTTCCTGGGGACGGTGCCGTTGCCGACGGCCCGCAAGCTGATCGACGCCCTGATCCACGCGGAGTTGGAGAAGCGGTGCCGGCGGGATCGTGACGTCGGCCGTGACCACGACGGCTGACGAGAGGTGTCCCTACCCGCCCATCAGGAAGGATCGTCATGACCGACCTGTACAACCTCACCCTCGACGGCGCCCAGTTCTCCAAGGCGTGCGGAGGCAACACTCACCCCGACGGCGAAGCATGCGTGACCCTCGCCCGCATCGATGACAACGTCTGGGCCATGGGCGACAGCAAGCGGCCCGGCGCCGAGCCGCTGAGGTTCACCACGGCCGAGCTGGACGCGGCCGGTATCGACCCGGCCCGCTTCGGCCTCACGGGCTGACCCACGGCCACACCGGCCGCTCGTCGACTGGCGGCCTCCGCTCCCCGGAGAGGACGGAGGCCGCCTTTCCTTTGCTCTGGAACGGGAAGGATCCAGTTGCACGTTCACGGGTACCTCTGGACCGGCGACAAGGCGGCGTTCGACAAGGAGAGCATCCGTCGCCCGCCGCCGTCGGTAGCGCCGACTTCCACGAGCCCCGCCGACGTGGCGGAGCGGTACCGGGAAGCCGTCACGGAGTGGAAGACCACGAATGTCCCGCCGATCGAAACGGCCCACTGGTTGCTGAAGCCAGCCCGTCTGATCCGAGGCACCTGGGACGAGCCGAAGGAGGCAGCCGACTGGCTGGGTCAGCAACTCGCCGAGCACGCGCCCCGGTTCACCTCGGAGTACGACCAAGGCACGACGAGGATGGTCGCCCTCGTCGCCTCCACCGCTGAACGTCTGACGCTCGGTGGAGATGTCTCGCTCGGGTTCTACCTGAGAGGGACCTTGTTCCTGTCATTGGCACTGGTGACGTGCTCCCCGAACCGTGCCGAACCCGAACTGCCCTGCCCGCTGGGCTAGGGCGTCCGGTCAACGCGCCGGCGCAAAAGGCTCCGTCTCCGGCCACCAGTACTCCCAGGCCCAGCCATCGCTCACTCTTCGACCGCCCGCCGCGCCGCCGCCTTGATGCGTGCCACCTCGCGTGCCGCGGTCCGCATCGGCTCCTCGTCCGAGGCCGCCCGGACCCGGGCCTCGGCTTCGCGCAGGCGGCGGGCCGTTGCGGGGTGACGTTCGATCTCGACCGCCACTGCCCAGCGCAGCAGGAATCCGTCGACAGGCCCGACGGACTGGGTCGCCGCTGCCAGGGTGAGCACCTCGTCCCGCTCGGACTCCATCCGGGGAAGCAGCGACGGGGCCACACGTGCGAGGGCTTCTCTGAGTGCGGACACGGTTCTCTCCGGGCGTTCGATGACCGACTCATCACCGCCGTCCACCGCGTGCGCGGACGGGGCCGAACCGGCCGACCGGGTCACAGGCTCACCACGGAGTGACCTGCCGGATGTAGACGCGTTCATGCCGGGGCACCACCTGGTAGACGAACATCCCGTCGTCGACGACTTCTTCGCGCATGGCGGGTGACTGCCCCTGATAAGTGGTGCCGTCCAGGTAATGGGTAGCCGCGGCGCGCACCAGTTCGTCGGCTCGCTCCTCGACACAGGCGATGAAAGCGAGGTCGTCGAGACCGCCGATGACGTGCTGGGCATCCGGATCGTATTCCCAGCTCCAATCAGCCACCGGTCACCGCCGCGCGGGCCTCGTTGTGGACCGCGAGGCTTTCGTCCATTGCCGCGCGCCACTCGGGGTCGTCGCGGTCGAGGGTATGGATGCGGTGCTGCGCCTGCCGCATGCGGTGAGCGAGGTCGGGGCGCCGTTCGATCTCGATGACCGTTGCCCATTTCAGCTGGAAGCCCTTGATCGGGCCGAACGCCCCGGACTCGGTGGCTTTGGTGAACACCATGTCGCGGTCGGCCAGGAACTCGGGCAGACGCGTGGGGGCGACGCGAGCGAGAGCGGTGCGTAGCGCGGGAAAAGTGGCGGCGGGCCGCGGGATGAGTTCCCCACCGGCAGGTGGTTCGGCGGGTTGTGCGGTCATGTGGCGCCCTTCCTCTCAAGACCGTAACTGGCATCCGACCGTGCCCACCCCACACTAATCACGCACCCCCGCCCGGCGGAGAGAACCGCGGAACCCCGCCCCGTTGCACACCGCGCAACGACCATTGCGTACCCCGCTCCCCCGCGACAGGATGCCCGCGTGACCCCCTCACCGCTGGAATCCCCGCCGGAATCCCCGCTGGACCTCGCCCCCGTGCTTCCCGTCGTCGTGGTGTCCGATGTCGCCGACGCCGTGCCGCTCGCGCGGGCGCTGGTCGCCGGGGGGCTGCGTGCGGTCGAGGTGACGTTGCGGAGCGCAGGGGCGCTGGAGGCGATACGGGCCATCGCGGCGGAGGTGCCGGAGGCGGTCGTCGGCGCCGGCACTGTACTGACGCCTCATCAGGCCGTGACGGCCGTGGACGCCGGGGCCCGGTTCCTGGTGAGTCCCGGGTGGACCGAGCGGCTGCTGGGGACGGTGCGCGGCACGGGCGTGCCGTTCCTGCCGGGGGTGTCCACCGCGTCGGAGGTCATGACGCTCCTGGAGCGGGACGTACGCGAGATGAAGTTCTTCCCGGCGGAGGCGGCGGGCGGGGTGGCCTTCCTGAAGTCCCTCGCCGGGCCCCTGCCGTCGGCCCGTTTCTGCCCCACGGGCGGCATCGGCCCCGGCTCCGCCCCGGCCTACCTCGCCCTGCCCAACGTGGGCTGCGTGGGCGGTACGTGGATGCTGCCCGCCGACGCGGTCGCGCGCCGGGACTGGGCGCGGGTGACCGGACTCGCGCGCGGCGCGGCGGCCCTGCGCGGCTGACCCCGTGCCGTCCGTGCGCCCATGCCGTCCATGCCGTCACTCAGCGGTCATCTCACCCCACCGATGTCGTGTCGTCCGAAAGGGTCAATCTGCGAAACGCGCCATGGAACGCCATCGAACGCCACTCCCCCCGCCGTACCTGCATCGGCGGACGACGGCGGGCTCGAACCGGCCGCCGTCCGCCGGGATTTCCGGCTCTGACCCGCACCCCTTCCGCGTAATCTGCTGCTCGCCATGAACGATTTCGTTGACGAGGCCCGCTCGCGAGTCGCACACCTGCTCAGGATGGCCAACACCACGGACGCCCGGATCAGGGCGCGGATCATCGAATACGCGGACACCACCCCGGAGCCGCCCGTCATGAGCCGCGCCGGGATCGTCACCACCGGTTGCCCGCGCTGTCTCAGGACCGCGTGGCGGCAGCACGACACCGAGGGGCCCGTATGGGTCTGCGCGTCGTGCGGCCATGTGGAAGGAGTAGTCGTGAAGTGTCCCCACTGCGATGTCGCCATGACCCCGCCGCCGATGGGCGCGCCGGACCGCTGGCAGTGCCCGACGTGTCCGCGGGTCGCGGCCACCGGTGAGAGCGCCCAGGACATCGAGGACCGCGAACGCCAGCGGATGGCCGCCCTGGCGGCCCTGGACGATGCCATGGCGCTGCGCGCGGCGGAGCAGTGACCCCCACCCCACTGGGGGACGCTCCCGCCGAACGGCTACCGCAAGTGGGACGTCTCGTTCAGCAGGCGCAGCGACGCGTTGCCGTCCGCGTAGTACGCCACCGCGGAGAGCGACGCCGCGGAGAGTTCCATGCGGAAGAGGGACTCCGGCGGGGCGCCCAGCGCGAGGCGGACGAGGGTCTTGACGGGGGTCACATGGGTGACGAGCAGGACCGTCCGGCCCGCGTACCGGGTGAGGAGGCGGTCGCGGGTCTGGGCGACGCGGCGGGCGACCGTGGCGAAGCTCTCGCCGCCGCCGGTCGGGGCGGCCTTGGAGGAGGCGAGCCAGGCGTCGAGGTCGTCGGGCCAGCGCTCCTTGACCTCGGCGAAGGTCAGGCCCTCCCAGGCGCCGAAGTCGGTCTCGCGCAGCCCTTCCTCGACGCGGACCTCCAGGCCGAGGCGCGCGGCCACGGCGGCGGCCGTCTCGCGGCAGCGGCGCAGCGGCGAGGTCACGACGGCCTGGATCGTGCCGCGCGCGGCGAGGGCGGCCGCGGCGGCCTCCGCCTGGCGGCGCCCGGCGGGCGAGAGTTCGGGGTCGGCGCCGGCGCTGCCGGAGAACCGCTTCTGCGGGGTCAGCGCGGTCTCGCCGTGCCGTAGCAGGACGAAGGTGGTGGGGGTGCCGAGGTCGGCCGGTGCCGCCCAGCCGACGGGCGCGGCCTTCGGCTCCGCGAGCGGGGCCCCGTCGGCCGCGGTGCTCCGCGGGGCGGGCCGGGAGGCGGAGCGTACGGCCGCGGTGGAGGCGCCGGGCTCCCACTGCCTGCCCTGACGGCCCGCGTCCATGGCCTCGTTGGCGAGCCGGTCCGCGTGCTTGTTCTGCTCGCGCGGGATCCACTCGTAGTCGACCCGGCCGGCCGGGAGGACCGTACGGGCCTCGGCGGCCAGCGGCTTCATGTCCGGGTGCTTGATCTTCCAGCGGCCGGACATCTGCTCCACGACGAGCTTGGAGTCCATCCGGACCAGGACGGCCGCTTCCGGGTCGAGGGCCCTGGCCGCCTTGAGGCCCGCGATGAGGCCCTTGTACTCGGCGACGTTGTTGGTGGCCGTGCCGATGTACTCGGCGGCCTCGGCGAGCGCCTCGCCCGTCGCCGGGTCCAGGACGACGGCGCCGTAGCCGGCGGGCCCCGGGTTGCCCCGGGAGCCGCCGTCCGCCTCGACGACGAAGCGATTCGCCATGGGTGCTACAGGCCCGACTCGGAGGTGCGGACCAGGATGCGGGTGCAGTTCTCGCAGCGGACGACCGTGTCCGGGGCGGCGGCCCGCACCTCGTTGAACGCGGTGATGTCGAGCTCCACGCGGCAGCCCTCGCAGCGGCGCTGGTAGAGGCGGGCCGCGCCGACGCCGCCCTCCTTGATCCGCAGCTTGTCGTAGAGCTTGAGCAGGTCCGCCGGGACGGAGCCGGCGACGATCTCGCGCTCCTTGGTGACGGAGGCGGTCTCGGCGTCGAGCTCCGCGGTGGCGGCGTCGCGGCGCGCGACGGCGTCGTCGACCTTGGCCTGGACGGACCCGACGCGGGCGGTGAGCTCGGTGGCCCGCTCCTGCGCGGACTCGCGGCGCTCCATGACCTCGAGGACGACGTCCTCCAGGTCGCCCTGGCGCTTGGCGAGCGAGGCGACCTCGCGCTGGAGGTTCTCCAGGTCCTTGGCGGACAGGCCGACGCCGGTGTCCAGGCGCTGCTGGTCGCGGGCGGCGCGCTGGCGCACCTGGTCGACGTCCTGCTCCGCCTTGGTCTGCTCGCGGGCGGTGTCGCTCTCCTCGGTCTGCGCGGCGACGAGCAGGTCGCGGTGCTGGGTGAGGTCGGCCTCCAGGGCGGCGATCTCGGCGTGCTCGGGCAGGCTCCTGCGCTTGTGCGCGAGCTGTCCGAGGCGGATGTCCAGGGCCTGGAGGTCGAGGAGGCGGATCTGGTCGGCGGGCGCGGCGTTCAGTTGGGGGCTCCTGTTGGGTTACTTGTGCGGGAAGGCGGACGCCGCGTGGGCGGTCCAGGGGTCGGTGACCGTACGGGAGACGTGGGTGCGCAGGTCCCACCCGTGGCGGTCGGAGATCTCGTCGAGCTGGGCGGCGGCCTGCTCGGTCCAGGGCCACTCGGTGGCCCAGTGCGCGGCGTCGACCAGGGCGAGCGGGCTGTGCTGCTGCGCCTCGGACGCGGGGTGGTGGCGCAGGTCGGCGGTGACGTAGGCGTCCACGCCCGCGGCCCGTACCTCGTCGAAGAGGGAGTCGCCGGAGCCGCCGCAGACGGCGACCGTGCGGATGGTGCGGTCCGGGTCGCCCGCGACGCGGATGCCCTGCGCGGTGGCAGGCAGCCGCTTGGCGGCGCGCTCGGCGAATTCGGCGAGCTTCACCGGCGGGTCGAGCTCGCAGATCCGCCCGAGGCCGCGGCGGCCCGCGGGGTCGGTCGGGTCGGGCACCAGGGGGCCCGTGACCCGCAGGTCGAGGGCGCCGGCGAGGGCGTCGGAGACGCCGGGGTCGGCGCGGTCGGCGTTGGTGTGCGCGACGTGCAGGGCGATGTCGTGCTTGATGAGGGTGTGCACGGCCCGGCCCTTGAAGGTGGAGGCGGCGACCGTGGTCGTCCCCCGCAGGTAGAGCGGGTGGTGGGTGACCAGCAGGTCGGCGCCGAGCTGCACGGCCTCGTCGACGACCTCCTGTACGGGGTCGACGGCGAACAGGACCCGGCCGACGGTGGCTCCGGGGTCGCCGCAGACCGTGCCGACGGCGTCCCACTGCTCGGCCCGCTCCGGGGGCCACAGGGCGTCGAGGGCGGCGATGACTTCAGACAGTGCGGGCACGGGGGAAAGGCTACCTTCCTGCCGTGCCCTAGCGGCCATCGTGCGGGCCGGGGCCTACTTCACGAGGAAGCCGCGGAGATCGTCGAGGACGCTGTTCGCGGCGGTCACGCCGAGCCCGAGGTACCAGGTCTCGTCCTTGACGTCCTTGGCGTGGCCGTCCTTGACCGCCTTCAGGTTCTTCCAGAGCGGGTTGTCCTGGGCGCTGTCGCGCTTGGTCCTGTCGGGGTCGCCGTAGACACCGGTGAAGATCCAGTCGGCGTCGGCCTGGTCGATGTTCTCGGGGCTGATCTGCTCGGCGAGCTTGTCGCCCTGCTGGTTCTTCGGGCGCGGCAGCCCGGCGTCCTTGAGGATGGTGCCGATGAACGACTGGCCCGCGTAGAGGCGGGTGAACTGCGGCATGTAGCGGAGCATGGTGATCGTCGGCTTCTTCCCGCCGACGTCCTCGCCGAGCTTCTTCGCCTTGGCCTCGTAGGCGTCGAGGTTCTTCTTCGCCTCGGCGGTGCGGTCCAGGGCGGCCGCGTTGAGGAGGTAGTTCTCCTTCCAGGTGAAGCCGGGGCGGACGGAGAACACGGTCGGGGCGATCTTCGACAGGTCCTTGTAGCTCTTCTCCGCGCGGAGCTTGCTGCCGAGGATCAGGTCGGGGTGGAGGTCGTTGATGGCCTCCATGTTCAGGTTGTTGACCGTGCCGACGTTCTTGGGCTCCCCGGCGTCCTTCTTGAGGTAGCCGGGTATCTCCTGGCTGCCTTCGGTGGGCGCCCAGCCGACCGGCTGCAGCCCGAGGGACACGACGTTGTCGAGCTCGCCGACGTCGAGGACGACGACCCGCTTGGGCCGCTCCTTGATCTCCGTGGTGCCGAGGGCGTGGGTGACGGTGCGCGGGAACTGTCCGGGCGCGGCGTCGGTGCCCATCTTCTTCGTCTGCTCGCCCGCCTTGCCGAAGTCCTTGCCGCCCTCGGCGACGGCCTTGGAGCCGTTCCCGCCGTCCTTGCCCGCCTTGTCCCCGCCGCCGTCGGAGGAGCCGCAGGCCGCGAGGGACAGGGCGGCGGCGAGGGACAGGGTGACGGCGGCGGTGCCGCGGCGGCGGAGGGACATCGCGTACTCCTGGGAGGAAGAGAGGTGGGGACGCACGTCGAGCGGCGGCGGTCAAGGGGGCCCGCCAGGCCACTTAGGCTCGCCTTACCTTAATCGGACGGGAGTGAGCGAAGCACACCCACCCCTCATCGCTCAGGCGAATCGGACATCCGCCACCCTTACGCGTGAAGCGGACCCGCTCTCATTGTTCGGCAGGTAGTGCGATAACTACGTTCAGTGCCGGAGGTGACGTTTCTCATGACGGTCTGTGCCCCCCAGAGCACTCCACAGAGCACCCCGCGGAGCGCCCCGATGGACATGAGACGCGCGGCGTTCACGGTCACGGCGGGCGGTTCCTACGCCGCGCGGCTGGCTCTCGACGCGGGAACGGGTGGCTGGTTTCCGGAGCGCTGGACGCTCGACGGCCCCGAACCGTACGCCGTGCCGCTGCCCGGCACCCAGCCCGAGGAGCCCGACAGCGAAGTGCTGCCGATGGCCGACGGCCGGGTCCTGATCCGGCGCCGGGTCGCCGACCGGCACGCGCTCGCGCTGCTCTACCCCACCGGCCCCAGCACGGGCGAACTGCAGGTCGGCTCGGTGGAGTGCGCCCGGCTGTCCCTGCTGCCCCCGGCACCCGGCGGCTCGGTGGCCTACGGGCTGGTGCACCGCGAGCGGTCCACCGCGCTGTGGCTGCTGCACGGCGGCGCGTTCGGCCCGGAGCAGATCGTGGAGGTGGCGGGGCACTGCGCGGGCGGCGCCTGGCTGGACCGCACGGGGCGGCTGCTGGCCCTCGACCGCGAGCTGGAGGGCCGTACGAAGACCGTGGTCGTCGACCTGGGGCGCGGCGGCGAGACCAGCCCGCTGCTCCAGATCACCGAGGAGAGCAACGACCGGCTGCTGCTGGCCGACCCCTACAGCGGTCTGCTGCTCGTCCGGTCGGACGCCCCCGGCGAGGACCGGCTGGGGTGGGGGGTGCTGGGTTCGACCCGGCCGGTGCGCTTCCCCGAGTGCCTGCGGCTGCCCAACGCCAGGCTGACGCCCTTCGCCGCGCAGCCCGGCCAGGAGCTGGTGCCCGAGGGGTGCGCGGTGGCGTTCCGCATCGAGGGGCCGACCGGCAGCTGGGTGGGGGTGTGGCGGGCCGCCGAGCGCAGGCTCCAGCAGTTCCCCGCCCCTGCGGGCTGGCTGGTCGGCGCGGGCCTGTGGACCACCGGCGGCGAGCTGCGCCTGCCGTACGTGACGCCGTACGTCCGCTGCGGGCTGGCCCGGCTGCGCCTCCCCGACTCGGACCGCGACCGGGAACGGGGCGAGGGCCGGGATACGGGGCCGATGCCGGACGCCTCACCACAGCGGCCGGCCGCTGCACCGGTGACGGCGCCTCCGGCACGGCGGCCTCTCGCCGACCCGGACCGCACGGAAGCGACGCCCTCCGGGGGGCAACTGCGCATCCCCCCGGCCCCACCGGATCCCGTACGGGCACAACCCCCGGGCCCGGCGCGGCCGGTAGCGGCCTCAGGCCCGGAGCGGGTGACGGCGGTCGCTCCGACACCCGGCCCGGCAGGGACGCCACCGAGCGGCCCGGCTCCCGCCCCTGCGCGGGTCGCTCCGGCGGATCCGCCACCCGCCCCCGCGCGAACGGCACCGGAGGCCCGGACTCCCGACCCCGTACGGGTGGCACCCGCTACCCCGGAATCCGGCAGAACCACGCCGGACGCCCGGAGTCCCGCCCCCGCATGGACACCCCCGAACACTCGGCCTCCCGCCCCCGCACAGGCGACACCCACCGCCGCAACGCCCGACCGGCCAGCGTCAGATGTACGGACGCCCGGACCCGCGTGGACGGTCCCGAACGCTCGGGTTTCCGACCCGGCGCAAGCGCCACCCACCGCCCCGGCCCCCGGTAGGGCAGCCCCGAACGAGCAGACACCCGGACCCGCATGGACAACCCCGGCCCCCCAAGCCTCCGGCCAGGCCCAAGCGCCACCCACTGCCACAACACCCGACCGGCCAGCACCAGACGTACGGACGCCCGGACCCGCGTGGACGGTCCCGAACGCTCGGGTTTCCGACCCGGCGCAAGCGCCACCCCCCGCCCCGACACCCAGCAGGGCAACCCCGGGCCAGCAGACACCCGGACCCACATGGACAACCCCGGTCACCCAGACCTCCAGCCCGGCACAAGCGCCACCCCCCGCCCCAACACCCAGCAGAGCAACCCCGAGCCAGCAGACACCCGGACCCACATGGACAACCCCGGTCACCCAGACCTCCAGCCCGGCACAAGCGCCACCCCCCGCCCCAACACCCGACCGGCCGGCCCCGGGCACCCAGAGTTGCGGCGCCCCCTGGGCCGCCCCGCACGCCCAGGTCTCCGGCCCGGTGCAGGCGGCACCGGTCGCTCCGGCGTCCGGCATCACGTGGACGGCCCCGGACGCTCGGGCTTCCGGCCCGGTACGGGTGACACCCACCGCACCGCCAACACCCGGCCGGACAGCCCCGGACGGACGGACGCCCGGACCCGCGTGGACGCCCCCGGTCCCCCAGGCCTCCGGCCAGGCGCCGGCGCCTGGCCGGACGGTGCCGGGCGCCCAGAATTCCGGCGCCGTATGGGCGGTCCCTGACGCACAGGCTTCCGGCCCGGCGCCGGAACCCGTACGGGGCCAGGCCCCCGCTCCGGCACCGGCCGCCCCCCGCGCCTCCGTACCCCCGCAGGCACCGCCCCCGGCGCGGACGTCGCCGCCCCGCGCCGCCGCGCAACCGCCGGAGGCGCACGCGCCGCTCCACGCCACCACGCAGCCCCCGGTGCACCCCCACCCGCACACGTCGTACCCGCCGCCGCAGACGTCCCCGCAGCCCGCCCAAGTGCTCACGCCCGTACCGCCGCAGGCGTCGGCGCCCTCCCGTTGTGCGCCGCAGGGGCCCGTGCTCGGGTCGGTGCCGATGGTGGAGGCCGACGACCGGACCTCCGGGGTCTGGACGGCGGTGCCGCCCTCCGACTGTCCCGGGCGCCCGGCGGCGATGCCGGACGCGTGGTCCGCCGCCGCGCGGACCGCGCACCCCGTCCAGGGGCACGCGCAGCCGCCCGACGCCTCCCGGCCGGTGCCCCTGCAGCAAGCGCCGTTCGGAGGGAATCCGCATCCCTGAGCCGGGCGACTCGCCGTCGGATCGGGTGGCCCGGTGGATCAAGGTCCCGTTAGTATCGGGCGGGGGCTGCGCAGCCGTACTGGACGGGCATCAAGGTGAGCCGGACGGTCGTGCGCGGATAGCGTGTTGACTTCCGTCGACGTCGCGCGCCGCTGCCACGCCCCCGAGCGCAGGCACCGCAATCCCATCCGACGGAGTGACTTTTTCCATGCCCGACGCCCGAACCGACACGACCGAGGCGCGCCCCCTTGAGGTGTCCGCCCAGGCCGCAGCCACCGGCTCCGGCAGGCACCGCGGTCCGGAATCCCCGGACGAGAACAGCGCCCCCACCCATGGCAAGCACCGCCGCCCCGAGAGGCCGTAACCGCTCTGCTTCCTGACCCGCCGGGCGGGCTGCGCGACGCAGCCCGCCCGGCGTGCTTCACGACCCTCGCTTCAGGCCCAGCACCTCCGGCGCGGCGAACGTCTCGCCCAGCGGCCGCCCCGCGAAGTACGGAGTGAGCGCGCCGTCCACCTCCTCCACCCCCGAGGCGTCGAACTTCACCGCGATCCGGGGCCGCTCGACGACCGCCACCATCCCGCCGTGCACCACGAACACCTGCCCGTTCACCCCCGCGGCCGCCGGGGAGGCGAGGTAGGCGACGAGCGGTGAGACGTGCCCGGGGGCGAGCGCGTCGGGCCCGCCCTCCTCCGGCGCCCCGGGGAAGACTTCCTCCGTCATCCGGGTCCTGGCCCGCGGGCAGATGGCGTTGACGGTGACCCCGTACTTGCGGAGCGCCTCCGCCGTCGAGGTGGTGAGGCCGACGATGCCGCCCTTCGCGGCCGCGTAGTTCGGCTGTCCCGCCGACCCGGCGAGGAACGCCTCCGAGGAGGTGTTGACGATCCGTCCGTACACCGCGCGGCCGGCGGTCTTCGAGCGTTCCCGCCAGTGCGCGGCGGCAAAGCGCGTGGTGTTGAAGTGGCCTTTGAGATGCACCCTGATGACGGAGTCCCACTCGTCCTCGGTCATGGAGAAGACCATCCGGTCGCGGAGGATGCCCGCGTTGTTGACGAGGATGTCGAGCGAGCCGCCGGTGTCGACGGCCAGCCGGATCAGCTCCCGGGCCTGCTCGAAGTCGGCCACGTCGCCGGCGTGGGCGGTGGCCAGGCCGCCGGCCGCCCGGATCTCGGCGACGACCTCCGCCGCGGGCCCGGGGGACGCCGCGCCGGAGCCGTCGCGGCCCGGCTGTCCGTAGTCGTTGACGATGACGTGCGCGCCGAGCCGGGCCAGTTCGAGGGCCTCGGCGCGGCCCAGGCCGCGCCCGGCGCCGGTGACGACCGCGGTCCTGCCCGCCAGGGATATCGGCACGGTTCCCCTCCCTCTGTACGGTCCCTCTGTACGGCCCTCAGATCTCCACGCAGGTGCGCAGCGCCTCGCCGGTGCGCATCAGGTCGACGGCGTCGTTGATCCCGGCGAGCGGGACCCGGTGGGTGATCAGTCCGGCGAGGTCGATCCGGCCCGCCCGCCAGAGGGTGACGGCCCGTTCGTAGGCGCGCAGGACGTCGCCGCCGCCGTACAGGGACGGCAGGATCCGCTTCTCGTCGAAGAACAGCTCGAACATGTTGAGCCGGAAGTGGTCGTCCGTCGCGCCCGCCCCGACGACGCAGAGCGTGCCACCGCGCCGTGTCGCCCCGTACGCGGCGCGGGCGGTGGCGGACTTGCCGACGACCTCGAAGACGTAGTCGAAGCCCTCGCCGCCGGCGTTCCGGACGACGGCCTCGCCGAGGGCGTCCGGGTGGACCGCCTCGGTCGCGCCGAAGCGCAGCGCGGCCTCGCGCCGGGACTCGACGGGGTCGACGGCGACGATCCGCGCGGCCCCGGAGAGCCGGGCGCCCTGCACGGCGCAGATCCCGACGCCGCCGCAGCCGAGGACGGCGACCGTCGAACCCGCCGTCACCCGGGCCGTGTTGAGGACCGCGCCGAGGCCGGTGGTGACACCGCAGCCGATGAGCGCGGCGATGTCGTAGGGCAGGTCGTCGGGGATGGGGACGGCGCAGCCCGCGTCGACCACGAGTTCCTCGGCGAAGGTGCCGGTGCCCGCGAATCCGAAGACGTCGGTGTTCCCGTGCCGGAAGTTGGGGGTGCCGGAGTTCATGAAGCCCGCCAGGCACAGCTGGGGCTGGCCGCGCCGGCAGGCCGGGCAGCCGCCGCAGGGCGGCAGCCAGCAGACGAGGACGCGGTCGCCGGGCCGGAGCCCGGTGACGCCCTCGCCGACGTCGACGACGTCCCCCGCGCCTTCGTGCCCCGGGACGAAGGGGGCGGGCTGCGGCAGGACGCCGGACATGGCGGAGAGGTCGGAATGGCATACGCCTGCGGCGCGCAGGCGGATTCGCACTTTGCCGGGGGTCGCTTCCGCCGTCTCGACTCCGTCGAGGACTTCGAGCTTGTCCTGGCCGGTCTCTCGCAGCACGGCTGCGCGCATCTTTATCGGGCTCCCTTCGCGGATCGTAGTCCACGGCCTGCGGGCAAATTCAGCCCGTCCGGCGATTGAGGACGCGGCCGCTGGGGGCACCCCCGGACGGAGTCTGGGGGACGCCCCCGCCGCAGGCGGCGAACCGGCCCGCACCATGACGGCTAGGCGTAAGCCACAACCGTGTCGGCCAGCACGGCCGCATCCCCCCGTTCGACCGCCGTCACCGACACCTGGATCCGGCCCGGCAGCGCCGTCGCCCACATCCGTACGCGCAGCGTCTCCCCGGGGTAGCAGACCCCGGCAAAGCGGGTCGCGTACGACCGCACCCGGCCGACGTCACCGTCCAGCACCGTGTCGACGACGGCCTTGAGCGCCATGCCGTAGGAGCACAGGCCGTGCAGGATCGGCCGGTCGAAGCCCGCCAGTGCCGCGAACTCGGGGTCCGCGTGCAGGGGGTTCCAGTCGCCGGAGAGGCGGTAGAGGAGGGCCTGGTCCTCGCGTACGGGGCGTTCGACGGTGTGGGAGGGGGGAGCGTCCGGCAGGTCGAGCCGGGTGGTCGTGCCGCGTTCGCCGCCGAAGCCGCCCTCGCCCTTCACATAGATCTCGCTCTCGCTCGCCCACAGCGGTCCGTCGGCGTCCGCGACGTCCGAACGCAGCACGATGACGGCGGCCTTGCCCTTGTCGTGGACGGCGGCGACGCGGGACGTGTGGGTGGCGGAGCCGCGGACCGGGATGGGCCGGTGCAGTTCGACGCGCTGTCCGCCGTGCAGGACCCGCGCGAGGTCGACGTCGATGCCGGGCGCGGACAGGCCGCCCGCCAGGGCCATGCCGCCGCCGGCGACGGTCGCGAAGCTGGGGAGCACATGGAGCCTGCTCTCCAGGGTGTAGCGGAGCTCGCCGGGGTCGGTCGCGGGGGTGCCCGCGCCGAGGCCCAAGTGGTAGAGCTGGACGTCCTTGTGGTCCCAGGTGAGCCCGGTGGTACGGGGCTCGGCGGCGACCGCCTGCGCTGCGTCGATGGGCATCGGGGCAGGGCTCCTTCGCGGCGACGTAGAACACGTTCCAGTCGATCCGTAGGCACCCATGTATAGCCGAAGGCCGTGGGGACGGGAAGGCCGCGGACCGTAGAACTGACGCCGCGTCAGGCGACTGGGACGAATGTCACGGGAAGCCGTACACATTTACATCTGCCCAGGTCACCGGGGTTTTTCATAGGGTCTGGACATGACCGACAGCACCTACCCGGACCCGCGGGACAAACGGCACAAGCCACCGGGGAAATTCGCCTTCCTGCCCTGGCTCTTCATGCTCACCGGGGACGTCCAGGGGCTGTTCAAGCAGGGCATGCCGCTGCCCTGGCTGGGCGGGGCGGGAGTGCTGGCCTTCGCGGCGCTGTACACCGCGGCGGTCTTCCTCGGGTTCGACGAGCGACGGCGCGGCACCCTAGCGCCGCTCCTCGCGCTCGCCGGTCTCGCGGCCGTGACCTACGCGCTGACCATCGGTTACGGCCTGTGTGCCGACGGCTCCCACGCGGACTGGCTGATGTGCTTCCCGACGCTGTCCCTGGCCACCGGGATCGTGCTCCGGAGCAGCGACGGCGACGGCCGCCGACTGGGCGCCGCCGTACTGTTCTTCGCGGGCTCGGCGGGCGTGATCGCCGGTGTCGCCGACGGCGCCTCGGCCGCGCAGACCCTCGGGTACGGCACCTTGCTCTCCGGCTTCGTCACGGCCGCGATCCTCACCCTCTTCGAGACCGTCGCCAAGCTCCGCGCCACCCGCGACGAGCTGGCCCGTGCCGCGGTCGAGCGTGAACGGCTGCGCTTCTCGCGGGATCTGCACGACCTGCTCGGGCACACCATGTCCGTGATCGTGGTCAAGGCGGAGGCCGTACGCCGCCTCGCGCCCCGCGACCTGGACGCGGCCCTCGGGCACGCCTCCGACATCGAGGCGGTCGGCAGGCAGGCGCTCACCGAGATACGCGAGGCCGTCACCGGCTACCGCGAGGGCAGCCTCACCACCGAGCTCGACCGCGCGCGTTCCCTCCTCGAGGCCTCCGCCATCGCTCCGGAGTTCCGGCAGTCGGGCCCGCCGCTGCCGCCGCAGACCGCGGCGCTGCTCGGCTGGGTGGTGCGCGAGGGCATCACCAACGTCGTACGGCACAGCGGCGCCGACCGCTGCACGGTCGAGGTGCGCGGCGAGACCGACCAGGTCCGCCTGGAGATCACGGACAACGGCCGCGGCGTAGGCTCGGCCTCGTCCGGCGCCGGTACGGGTGCGGGGGGCGGTACGGGGCTGCGGGGGCTGACCGAACGGCTCGCGGCCGCGGGCGGTTCCCTGACGACCGGCCCGGACGGGCGCCGGGGCTTCCGGCTCGTCGCAGAACTGCCGGTGGACTCGGAGTCCGAGGAGGACCGCACATCATGATCAAACTGCTGCTCGCCGAGGACCAGGGCATGATGCGGGGCGCGCTCGCGCTGCTGCTCGGTCTGGAGGAGGACATCGAGATCGTCGCCCAGGTCGGCAACGGCGACGAGATCCTGCCGAAGGCGCTGGAGACGCGCCCCGACATCGCCCTCCTCGACATCGAACTCCCGGGCCGCAGCGGCCTGGACGCGGCCGCGGACCTGCGGGCGCGGCTGCCGGAGTGCCGGGTGCTGATCCTCACCACCTTCGGCAGACCCGGCTATCTGCGCCGCGCGATGGAGGCCGGGGCCTCCGGGTTCCTGGTGAAGGACGGCCCCGTCGAGGAGCTCGCCGCGGCGATCCGGCGCATCCTCGCGGGCGAGCGCGTCATCGACCCCGCCCTCGCCGCGGCGGCGCTCAGCGCGGGCCCGAACCCGCTCACCCAACGCGAACAGGACGTCCTCGCCGCGGCCGTCGACGGCGCCACGGTCGCCGACATCGCGGCGAAGGTCCATCTGTCGCCCGCGACGGTCCGCAACTACCTGTCGGCGGCGATCGGCAAGACCGCGACCCGCAACCGGATGGAAGCGGTGCGGGCTGCGCGGCAGAACGGATGGTTGTAGCGGCTGCTGGGTGCGGGTCCGTTGCCTCCCCCAGACTCCGTCCGGGAGGTGCCCCCAGCGGCGGGGGCGCCCTGCGGGCGCGTCCTCAATCGCCGGACGGGCTGAGTTTGCGGACCGTGGTTCTTTGGCCTGCGGCCCGCAGGCTGCGGACTACGCCCGCAAATTCAGCCCGTCCGGCGATTGAGGACAAGCGGCGCAGCCGCTTTGGGGGTCTGGGGGTCTCCCCCAGTTCGGGAAGGGGCGGGGCTGGGGAACAAGCCCGCCGCCCGGCGCCACCCGCCCGCACCACCGTCACCCCCATGCGGCAGCATGACCCCGCAGTACCCGAGCCCACCGCCAGGAGCGACACATGCCCCCCAAGCCCGACGTCCTCGCCGCGTTCGAAGCGGCGAAGGGATTCATGCCGCTCGACGAAGGGCTCGCCCTGTACGCCGCCGCCGAGCAGGCCACCGCGTCCCGGAAGCTGCCGCTCCTCGAAGTGGGCACGTACTGCGGCCGTTCCACCATCCTGCTCGCCGCCGCCGCGCGCGAGGCCGGTACGACGGCCGTGACCGTCGACCACCACCGCGGCAGCGAGGAGCAGCAGCCCGGCTGGGAGTACCACGACCCGTCCGTCGTGGACCCGGAGGTGGGCCGGATGGACACGCTGCCGACCTTCCGGCGCACGCTCCACCGGGCGGGTCTGGAGGACCACGTCATCGCGGTCGTCGGCCGGTCGCCGCGGGTCGCCGCGGTCTGGGGGACGCCGCTCGGGCTGGTGTTCATCGACGGCGGGCACACGGACGAGCACGCCACGGCCGACTACGAGGGCTGGGCGCCGCACGTCGCCGAGGGCGGACTGCTCGTCATCCACGACGTGTTCGCCGACCCGGCGGACGGCGGCCAGGCCCCGTACCGCGTGTATCGCAGGGCACTGGAGTCCGGCGCGTTCACCGAGGTCTCGGTAACGCGCTCGCTGCACGTTCTGCGGCGGACGGGCCCCGGGATCTGAGCCACGGGGTTAGCATCGCCGGGTGTCCAAAGGCAGCTTTCCCCGCACGCCCGGCCCCCTGGGCGGCGGCCGTCTGCGCCACCTCCCGGGCGGCACCCCGCTCCTGATAGCCGCGGCAGCGGTACTGCCCGCCGGTCTTCTGGGCTGGCTGCTGTGGGACGGGGGCGGCGGTTCGGGGGACGACGGCAAGCGCCCCGCGGCCGCCACGGCGGGGCCCGCGGCCGCGTCGCGGTCCGCCTCCCGGACGCCGGACGCCCGTACGAGCCCGTCCCCCGGGCCCGGCGTCCCGGTGTCCCCCTCCCCGGAGCGGCCGTCGTCCGCGGCCCCGGCCCCGGCCGACGACGGCACCCCGCGCGCCGACGGCCCGCTCAAGGGCAAGGTCGTCGTCATCGACCCGGGCCACAACATCCACAACAGCGAGCACACCGCGGAGATCGACCGTTCCGTCGACATCGGCACGGGCCGCAAGGAGTGCGACACCACCGGCACGTCCACGGACGCGGGTTACGCGGAGGCGGCGTTCAGCCTCGACGTCTCGCACCGGATCCGCAGAATCCTCCAGGAGCAGGGCGCCACGGTGCGGCTGACCCACGACGGCGACCGCCCGTACGGGCCGTGCGTGGACGAGCGCGCCCGGATCGGCAACGAGGCGCACGCGGACGCCGCCGTCTCCGTGCACGCGGACGGCGCGGCCGTCGGCGACCGCGGCTTCCATGTGATCCTGCCCGCTTCGGTGAAGGGCGGCCGGGCGGACACCGGCCCGATCGTCGGGCCGTCGAAGGAACTGGGCGCGCGGATCGCGGGGAACTTCGTACGGACGACCGGAAGCGCGCCTTCCAACTACATCGGCGGCGGCACCGGACTGGACACCCGCGGGGACCTCGGCGGCCTCAACCTCTCGACGATCCCGAAGGTGTTCATCGAGTGCGGCAACATGCGCGACCCCCAGGACGCCGCCCTGCTGACCGACGGGGCATGGCGCGAGAAGGCGGCGCAGGGGATCGCGAACGGCGTCGCGGACTTCCTGCGGAGGTAAGCGCGGGGGTAAGCGCGGGGGTAAGTACTGCCAGGCCACGGGCATGTCACGAGGGTGATACGAAGGAGACGCCCCGACCGCTCAGGCGATAGGTTCACCCGTACGATGGGGGCCGCCCGACGCCCCCCTCGCATCCCGTGCACCGGCGACAGCGACGACGTCGATCAGCGTCAATCAACGTCGATCAACACTGACAAAGGATTTTAGGTGAACATCCGCTCCCTCACTCGAGGCGACGGCGTGGTGATCGGAGCAGCGGTGCTGCTGTTCATCGCCTCGTTCCTGAGCTTCTACTCGTACGACTGCGGCCAGTCGGCCATCGGCTGCCCGCCGGAGCCGAACGGCTGGAAGTCCGGTCTGTTCCCCGTGCTGCCGTCGATCTTCCTCGCCGGGATCATCGCCGCCGGGTTCACCGTCGCCGCCCGCTTCCAGCCCGAGGGACGCAAGCTCGCCGGTCTGGGCCTGGACCAGTGGGGCACGGCGCTCGCCGTGTTCGCCGCGTGGTCCTCGCTGTGGACGATCGTCGGCGGTGGCTCCGGGGTGTCCGCGGGTGTCGGCCAGATCCTGGGTCTGATCGCCAACCTGGCGCTCGCCGCGACCGTGATCCTCACCCCGCGCACCCCGGCCCTCAAGGCCCCGCTGATGGGCGCGCCGGGTCCGCAGGCCCCGGGTCCGTACGGCGCCGGCCCGAACCCGGGCTACGGCTACCCCGGTCCGGGCGGCATGCAGCCCGGTGCCGCGGGCCCGTACGGTGCCCAGCCGTCGTACGGCGGCCAGCCGCAGCAGCCCCAGCAGGACCACGGCATGGGCGGTGCCGCTCCGCAGGCCGCCGCCCAGCCCGCCGCTCCGGCCGGGGACTTCGCCCCGTTCTGGTTCGCGGTGCCGGTGGCGCGCCCGCTGTTCGCGGAGGACGGTTCGCCGACGCCGGTCGCCGAGCTCGCGCCCGGCACCTGGTACCTGGCCGTGGACCAGCGCGGTCAGGCGCTCGTCGCGCAGACGCAGGACGGCCGCCGCGGCGTGCTCCAGGACACCACGGGCATCCAGCGCGGCTGACGCGCTGTCCGCTCCTCCGACGGCCCGCCGGGTTCTCCCCGGCGGGCCGTTCGTCTTGCCGGGCGCGGGGCGGGGCCGTACAGTCCCCCTGGATCGGATCTGACACTTCGTCAGTTACGGGCTGGGGGTGGCCATGCGGCTCGGCATCGCGCTCGGCTACTGGGGGCGCGGCCCCGACCCCCGCCACGCCGAACTGGCCGTCGAGGCCGAGCGGCTGGGCTACGACTCGGTGTGGACCGCCGAGTCCTGGGGCTCCGACGCCTTCACCCCGCTCACCTGGATCGCCGCGCGCACCCGGCGGATCCGGCTCGGCACGGCGGTGGCGCAGATGGCGGCCCGCGCCCCGACGGCGACGGCGATGCACGCGCTCACGCTCGACCACCTCTCCGGCGGCCGGCTGCTGCTCGGGCTGGGGCTGTCGGGGCCACAGGTCGTGGAGGGCTGGTACGGGCGGCCCTTCCCGGAGAGCCCGCTGACGGCGACCCGCGAGTACGTGGAGATCGTCCGGCGGGTCCTGCGCCGCCGGGCGCCCGTGACCCTCGACGGCCGCTACCACCCGCTCCCCTACGACGGCCCCGACGCCACCGGACTCGGCAGACCCCTCAAGTCCCTCACCCATCCCCTGCGCCCCGATGTGCCGGTGCTGCTCGGCGCCGAGGGTCCCCGCAACGTCGCCCAGACCGTGCGCATCGCCGACGGCTGGCTGCCGCTGTACTGGTCGCCCCTGCGTACGGACGTGCACGCGGCCGCGCTCGCCGAGGCGCCCGAGGGCTTCATGGTGGCCCCGCTGGCCCAGGCGCGCGTCTGCGCCGATGTGGCGGAAGGACTGCGTCCGGTGAAGGAGATGCTCGGCTTCTACATCGGCGGGATGGGACACGCGCGCCGCAACTTCCACGCCGACCTCATGGCCCGCATGGGCTTCGGCGACGCCGCCCTGCGGGTGCGCCGGCTCTTCCTCGCGGGACGCCGGGAGGAGGCCGTGGCCGCGGTGCCGGACGAGTTCGCCGACGAGATCTCCCTGGTCGGACCGCGGTCCCGCATCGCGAAACGCCTGGCGCTGTGGCGCGCGGGCCCCGTCACCGACCTGCTGGTCATCGCGCCGGACGGGGAGACGCTGCGCGTCCTGGCGGACCTGAACGCGTAGCGGCGCGGCGGCCCTTCCGGACGGCGTCGATCCTTCCGGATGTCAGCCCTTCCGGAGGTCAGCCCTTCTGGATGTCGGAGTACGAGGGCACCTGGTCGGTGACCGGGGCGCCCGCGCTCTTGCCCGCGTCCTTCACATTGCCGATGACCTTGTCGAAGGCGTTGGCGTCGTTGTCGGTCGCGTCGCCCTTGCGGAACTTGGTGGTCAGCCCCTTGAGCGAGTCGATGCCCGCGCTGAGCGGGGCGACGGCCTTGGACAGGGTCGGGTCGCCCTTCGCGTTGTTCACCGCGGCCTTGAACCGGTTGTACGAGAACGTGCCCGCGAGGCCCGCCTTCACCAGGGCGACCGTCCGGCCGTCGGCGCCCTTCTTGAAGGCTCCGTTCCGGTACGGCTTGATGATCCACTGGTAGGCCGCGCCCGAGGCGAGCCCTGCGTTGGCGACGAACCGCGTCTTCGCGAACTTCTGCTTCTCGGCGGAACTGGTCGGCGACGCGCCGCTGCCCTCCGTCTCCTTCTTCTTGCCGCCCCCGCCGCAGCCCGTACCGACGAGGAGGAGCCCACAGACAAGGGGGACGGCGATGACGGCACGGCGCTGCACGGTGACCTCCGGTGGGGGCGCGGTGTTCCTCCGCCAAGCCTGACCGCTCCCCCCTGCCGCTCGCCACCGGGCGCACCCGTTCGAGTCCCCGGCCCCGGACCCGGACCCGGCGCCGCGGGCCGCCGGCTAGCAGCAGTCCGGCTCCAGGCCCGTCGGCAGACGCTCGCCGCCGAAGACCGCCGTCGTGGCCTCGTCCCCGCCGAGGGCCGCCACGGCCAGCAGCAGGGAGCCGGCGGTCCACGTCGTCTGTTCCTCCGGCCAGATCGCGTCGTCGTCGAAGACGTAGCCGGTCCAGTACAGGCCGTTGTCCGCCCGCAGGTGCCGGATCCACTGCAGGATCTGCACCGCGCGGTCGGACTCCCCCATCACCCAGAGGGCCAGGGCCAGTTCGCAGCTCTCGCCGCCGGTCACCCAGGGGTTGGGCAGCACGCAGCGGACGCCGAGGCCCGGCACCACGAAGCGGTCCCAGCCCTCCTCGATGCGCTCCTTGGCGGCGGGGCCGGTGAGCGCGCCGCCGAGCACCGGGTAGTACCAGTCCATGGAGTAGCGGCTCTTGTCGAGGAACCGCTCCGGGTGCCTGCGTATCGCGTGCGCCAGCAGCCCGGCCGCCAGTTCCCAGTCCGGCTGCGGCTCCTCGCGGTGCTCGGCGATCGCGAGGGCGCAGCGCAGCGCCTGGTGGACGGAGGAGGAGCCGGTCAGGAGGGCATCGGTGACGTCCGTGCCGTCCTCCTCCCGCTTCCAGCCGATCTGGCCGCCCGGCTGCTGGAGCCGGAGGACGAACTCGATCGCGGCGAAGACGGTCGGCCACATGCGGTCGAGGAAGGCGTCGTCGCCGGTGGAGAGGTAGTGGTGCCAGACGCCGACAGCGACGTAGGCGACGAAGTTGGTCTCCCGGCCGCGGTCGGTGGGGTCGGCGGCGTCGCCGTCCGCGTAGGCGGCGTACCAGGAGCCGTCGGTGTTCTGGTGGTCCGCGAGCCAGCGGTAGGCCGCCTCGGCGCGGGCATGTTCCCCGGCGGCGTCCAGGGCCATGGCGGCCTCGACGTGGTCCCAGGGGTCGAGGTGGTGACCCCGGAACCAGGGTATGGCGCCGTCCTCGCGCTGCGCGGCGGCGATGCCCGCCACCGTGCGGGCGGCCTGTTCGGCGGTGAGCACGCCGGGCAGGACGAGGCGCTCGGTACGGTCCGGCCTGCGGCCAGCTCTGGTCACGCGTGCTCCCCGGCGGGCGCGTGCGGCTTCGTCGCGTACGCCACGAAGCTCTTGCCGATGACGGGGTTGAGGAGCTGCTCGGCGACCCGGGTGGCCTTGGGCTTCTTCATGATGTCCCAGACCAGCAGCTTGTGGTAGGCGCGGACGGGCAGCACCTTGTCGTTGTCCACACCGAAGGCGCACTTGAGCCACCAGTAGGGGCTGTGCAGTCCGTGCGCGTGGTGGGTGCCGTACGGCACCAGGCCCGCCTCGCGCATCTTGGCGAGGAGTTCGTCGGCGCGGTAGATGCGGATGTGTCCGCCCTCGACCTCGTGGTAGGCGTCGGAGAGCGTCCAGCAGACCTTCTCCGGGCCGTAGCGGGGCACGGTGACGGCGATCCGGCCGCCGGGCCTGAGGACGCGGACCATCTCCGCGAGCACTCCCTTGTCGTCGGGGATGTGCTCCATGACCTCGGAGATGATGACGACGTCGAAGCTGTCGTCGGGGAAGGGCAGCGCCAGGGCGTCCCCCTCCATGGCGGTGGCGGTCGCCCCCGCGGGCGCCTCACCCGCCTCCTTCATGGCGGCGAACCACTTGGCGACCTCGCGTATCTCCTCGGCGTTGCGGTCGAGGGCGACGACCTGAGCACCGCGCCGGTAGCACTCGAAGGCGTGCCGGCCCGCGCCGCAGCCCAGATCGAGGACGCGGTCGCCTGCGGCGAGGGGAAAGCGGGAGAAATCGACGGTCAGCACGAATATTTGCTTTCGTCCGGCGGGACAGGAGGGTCGAAGCGGGCGGGCTGCCGCCCGGGGAAAGGTCTGTGGACGCGCCACCGGGTCCGGGCCCGGGGCCCGGAAGACCGGGTACGGGGCGCGGCCCCGGGGGTACGGTGCCGGGCCGACGGCCCGGAGGTCCCCGTACGGGTCGGCGCCCCGTGAACGGCCGGGCACGGACGGGGCGGTGCCTCGTGAACGCCCCGGCCCGCACGCGACCCGGCCCCGTCGGCGGCCGGGCACACGCAGGACGCGGCCCCGGGAGAACGTCCGTCGGCACGGATGCCACACCGGGCCGACAGCCCGGGAACCCCCGTACGGGGCGCGGCCCCGTGAACAGCCAGGCCCGCACGGGCCCTGACCCTGTCAACAGCCAGGCCCGTACAGGGCACGGCCCCGGAAGAACCCCCGTCGGCACGGATGCCCCGCCGGCCCGACGGCCCGGGAGTCCCCGTACGGGGCGCGGTTCCACCCGTCGTTCGGTGCGCACGGGGCGTGGCCCCGTCAGTGGGCGGGGCCGTGCGGGGCTGTGCCCCGGGGGTGGCCGGGCGGGGCATCAGGTTCGCCGTCCGGCCGTCCGGGCCGCCGTGCCGGTGGCGATCACGGCGCGGTAGTGGTCCGCCGTGCCGATCGCCGCCTGCCGCCAGGTGAAGCGGGCGAGCACCCGCTCGCGCCCCGCCGCGCCCAGCTTGCGCCGCAACTCGGCGTCGCCGAGCAGCCGGTTGAGGGCGGAGGCCAGCGCGCCGGGGTCGCCCGGCGGCACGGCCAGGCAGGTCTCCCCGTCGGGCCCGGCGACCTCCGGGATCGCCCCGCCCGTGGTGGCCACCAACGGCGTGCCCGTGGCCATCGCCTCGGCCGCGGGCAGCGAGAAGCCTTCGTACAGCGAGGGGACGCAGGAGATCTGCGCCGAGCGCACCAGGTCGACGAGCTCCGCGTCGCTGATGCCCTTG
The DNA here is from genome assembly GCF_053594975.1 of Streptomyces sp. NPDC002537. NCBI lineage: Bacteria > Bacillati > Actinomycetota > Actinomycetes > Kitasatosporales > Streptomycetaceae > Streptomyces > Streptomyces sp. NPDC002537. The sequence goes on along the minus strand of NZ_JBSFWT010000010.1, from coordinate 59,353 downwards.
ACGAACTCGACGGCGCCCTCCAGCCCGCACCGCCGGATGGCCGTGGCGATCGGTCCGCTCTCCGGGCGCTTGCCGACGACCACGAGGTGGGCGGCCGGGTTCTGCGCGCGGAGCACCGCCAGCGCCTCGACGAGGTGGATGAGGCCCTTGAGGGGGACGTCCGCGCTGGAGGTGGTGACGATCCGGCCGGGGATCTCGGCGACGGACGGGTCCGGCGAGAACAGGTCGGTGTCGGCGCCGATATGGACGACGTGCACCCGGCTCGGGGACACCCCCAGGTGCGAGACGATCTCCTGCCGCGAGGAGCCGGAGACGGTCAGCACGGACGGCAGCCGCCGCGCCACCCGCTTCTGCATCCGGGTGAAGCCGTACCAACGGCGCACGGACGCCCGGCGCTTCCAGTCGGCGGCGGCGTCGAGGTCGAGCTGCCGGTCGACGGTGATGGGGTGGTGAATGGTGGTCACCAGCGGCGCACCGAGCACCGCGGGCCCGCCCAGCAGTCCGTAGCCGAGGGTCTGGTTGTCGTGCACGACGTCGAACCGGCCGCGCTGCGCGGCGAGATGACGGCGCGCCCGGAGGCTGAAGGTGAGCGGCTCGGGGAAGCCGCCCGTCCACATGGTGGCCACCTCCAGCGCGTCGATCCAGTCGCGGTACTCGTCGCGGCCGGGCGTGCGGAAGGGGTCGGGCTGGCGGTAGAGGTCGAGGCTGGGCAGCTCGGTGAGACTCACCCGGCCCGCGCCCACCCGGCCGTCCGCGCCGCCGGCACCACCGGCACCGTCGAATCCGCCGGCACCGTCGAGTCCGTCGAGCACGGGATACGGCTGCGAGCCGATGACCTCGACGTGGTGCCCGAGGCGGGCGAGCTCCCGCGAGAGGTGGCGGACGTACACACCCTGGCCGCCGCAGAACGGGTTCCCCTTATAGGTGAGCAGTGCGATCCGCAGAGGGCGGTCACCGCCCCCGTCCACGAGGGTGCTGTCGTACGCGAGCGCTGCCTCCGTGGCCTCAGCGGTCACTCCCGGCCTCCTTCTCGCTGCTGTCCCGCCGGAGCGTAACCGGTCGCGCTAATCTAGAACAAGTTTCAGACTGGGTTGTCCGGAAGCCTCGAATCTACCGGCCGGACAGCCGGTCGGGCGGGCCGGATCGGGTGATTCGCGCCACGGCCCGACCCCTGCCATGCTGTGCCGTCCGGGCCGTACAGACACCGCTGGATGGATTGCCACGGAATGGGACATATGACTACGGACTCCAAGTCGGCGGGCTCGCCGGCGCCGGCCGGCCTGTCCGCGCCGTCGGGGCCTTCCGGGCCCGTCCTGACGGAACGCCAGGAGGCCCGGCGGCGCCGCATCCTGACGGCCACCACCCGGCTGGCGACCCGCGGCGGCTTCGACGCGGTGCAGATGCGGGAGGTCGCCGAGTCGGCGGACGTCGCGCTCGGCACGCTCTACCGCTACTTCCCCTCCAAGATCCACCTGCTGGTGGCCACCATGCAGGACCAGCTCCAGCAGCTCCACGAGACCCTGCGCAAGCGCCCGTTGACGGACGAGGACCCGGCGGCGCGCGTGGCGCAGACCCTGATGCGGGCCTTCCGCGCGATGCAGCGCGAGCCGCACCTGGCGGACGCGATGGTGCGCGCCCTCACCTTCGCCGACCGGTCGGTGAGCTCCGAGGTCGACACGGTCTCCCGGCTGACCACGGCGATCATCCTGGACGCGATGGGCCCGGCGGGGGCCGCCGGACCTCCCGCCCCGGCCACTCCCGAACAGCTCTCCGCGGTGCGCGTCATCGAGCACACCTGGCACTCGGCGCTGATCACCTGGCTGTCCGGGCGGGCCTCCATCGCCCAGGTGAAGATCGACATCGAGACGGTCTGCCGACTCATCAGCCTCACGAACCCCACCACTCGCCACTGACCAACCACAGAGCAACGGCAGAACAGCCGCAGAGCAGCCGCAGGCCAAGCGCAAACCCGGCGCCGGTCAACCACCTTGCCCCGCTTCGCCCTTGATGCCCGCCCGCGCCCACCGGCAGCAAGGGATTCCGGAGGGCGCGTTCGAGTGAACTTGGGGCGCGCGTGGCGAGAAACGTGCGCCCTTACGCCCCCCGCAGCCCGGTCATCCACGCCCGTGACAGCGGCACACGCCGGTATGAATTTGTGGACGCCCGGCACAGCGCCCGCTGTCCGGGGAGAGCGGGAGGGCGAGGGCAGACACCGTGATCCGGGTTCTACTGGTGCACGACATCCATCTGCTGCGCGCGGCCCTGGCGGCGCTGATCGCGAGAGAGCCCGATCTGGAGGTCTCGGCATCCTCCTGGCCCCGTGCGGCGACCATGTCCCGCGCGGTACTGCCGCACGTCTGCGTGGTCGACATGGACAGCCCCGCGTCCGACGGCCCGCACGGCCTGCGACGGCTGTCCGACGACCCCGGCGACGGCGGCGGCACGCCCGCCCTGCTCGCCCTGGCCTCCGCCGAACGCCCGGGGCCCCTGCGCCGGGCGTACGAGGAGCGGGTCCTGGGGTACTTGAGCAAAAACGCTTCCCCTGACCGGCTGGTGGAAGGAATAAGGCATGTGGCGAAGGGCGAACGCTACATCGACGAGTCCCTCGGCTTCGGCTTCCTCCAGGCGTCGGAGATCCCCCTCACCAGACGCGAGCTGACCGTCCTCTCCCTGGCCGCGGAAGGCGCCTCCATCGGCGAGATCGCCCTCAGCCTCCACCTGTCGAACGGCACGGTCCGCAACTACATGGCGGCTATCACGCGGAAGACGGGGGCGAGAAACCGGGTGGACGCGATCCGCATCTCCCGGGTGGCGGGGTGGGTCTGACGAACTGACGTACCGTCAACGTCAGCCGGTTACTCATGCGTTCCGCACCCTCTCTTCATGACAGCTGTGACTGGTTCGGCCCCCCGCGCCGTGAAAATCTCGACGCAGCGCACAGCCGAGGGGGGAACCGATGGACAAGCGGTACGAGGTCTACTGCCTGGCGGACAGGCACTTCTACGAGACCCCGGACCGCCTGTCCACCGCCGGGGCCGGGTCGGGCGGGCTGTTCGAGACCGCGCGGCGCCCCGTCCCGGCGGGCTGGGGCACCACGCGCAGCGGTGACTGGCTGCACCTCCTGCCGCCCGAGGGGGGTCCGCAGCCGCTCCAGGGCTGGAAGATCCATGTGTCCGCGACGGCCGACACGGCGGACAAGACCGCGGCCGACGTCTGGGACTACTGCGTCGCCCGGGGCATCCCGTTCAAGTTCGTGCCGGGGCCGCACCTGCTGCACCTGCGCAACACCAAGTACGCGGGCCGCGACCACAGCGGGAAGTTCATCACGGTCTATCCGGCGGACGAGGAGCAACTCCGGTGCACGCTCACGGAGTTGCACGATCTCGTCGGCGGCCGCCCCGGCCCGTACGTCCTCACCGACCTGCGCTGGCACGAGGGCCCGCTGTACGTGCGCTACGGCGCGTTCGCCAAGCGGTACTGCGTCGACGACCGCGGCACGCTGGTCCCCGCCGTCGAGGACGGCGAGGGGAAGCTGGTGCCCGACCCGCGGACGCCCGCCTTCCAGGTGCCCGCGTGGGTGACGCTCCCCGCCTTCCTCGAACCCCACCTCGCCGCGCGCAACGCGACGACCGTCGGCGAACTGCCGTACCGCATCGAGAAGGCCCTGCACTTCTCCAACGGCGGCGGTGTCTATGTCGCGACCGACACCCGCGACGGCAGCAAGGTCGTCCTCAAGGAGGGCCGCCCGCACGCCGGGCTCGCCTCCGACGGGGCCGACGCGGTCGCCCGTCTGGAGCGCGAGAAGAACGCCCTGGAGCGGCTGTCCGGCCTCGGCATCGCCCCCGAGGTGCGCGACTGGTTCGTCCTCGGCGGCCACGCCTTCCTGGTCATGGACTTCATCGAGGGCCGCCCCCTCAACTCCTTCTTCGGCGAACGCCACCCGCTGCTCGCCTCCGCACCCGACCCGGCCGCCGTCGCCGACTACACGGCCTGGGCGCTGCGCGTCCACCGCGCGGTCGAGGAGGCCGTCGCCGCCGTGCACGCCAGGGGCATGGTCTTCAACGACCTGCACATGTTCAACATCATGGTCGGGCCGGACGAGCGGTCCGTCGCCCTCATCGACTTCGAGGCCGCCGCGCCCGCCGCCGACCGCGGCAGGCAGGTCGTCGCCCACCCCGGCTTCTTCGCGCCACCGGACCGCAGGGGCGTCGACGTGGACCGGTACGCGCTGGCGTGCCTGCGGCTCGCGCTGTTCCTGCCGGTCACGATGCTGTTCGTGATCGACCGCGGGAAGGCCGCGCACCTGGCGGAGGTGATAGCGGAGCAGTTCCCCGTGCCGGCGGAGTTCCTGGCCGAGGCGGTCACGGAGATCACCCGCGACATCGCACGCGACATCGCACACGACATCACCCCGGCAAGCCCGGCCGCCGGGTCCGACGCGCCCGCGGTCCCGGAGCGGCACGCGGACATGGCCCCCCGCCCCGGCCGGGCGGCCGCCGGGCCCGCGCTCCCCGAGCCGTACGACTGGCCGCGCAGCAGGGACTCGATGGTCCGGGCGATCCTCGCCTCCGCCACGCCGGACCGCGACGACCGGCTGTTCCCCGGCGACGTCGCCCAGTTCACGGACGGCGGCGGCCTCGGGCTCGCGCACGGCGCCGCCGGGGTGCTGCACGCCTTCGCCGAGGCGGGCGTGGAGCGCTACGGGACGGGCGAGCGGTGGCTGCTCGACCACACCGATCCCCTGCCGCAGGGCACCCCGCTCGGGCTGTACGACGGCACCGCCGGGGTCGCCCTCGTCCTGGACCGCCTCGGGCACACCGAGCGGGCGCTCGACCTGGCCGACACCGTGCTGGGCGAGAACTGGCAGCGGCTCACCTCCGACCTGAAGAGCGGCCTGGCCGGGGTCGGCCTCGCCCTCGACCACCTCGCCGGGACCACGGGCGAACGGCGGCTCCACGAGCGGGCGGTGGAGGCCGCCCAGCTCCTCGCCGACCGGCTGACCACCGAGCCCGCGCCCCCGTCGGCCCGCCGCCGCGCCGGTCTGACGCGCGGCACCGCCGGTCAGGCCCTGCTCTTCCTGCGGCTGTACGAGCGGACGGGCGCGCCCGCGCTGCTCGAACTCGCCGGGGCGGCCCTGCGGGCCGACCTCGACCGCTGCGTCCGGCGGGGCAACGGCACCCTCGAAGTCGACGAGGGCTGGCGGACCATGCCGTATCTCGGCGACGGCAGCGTGGGCATCGGCATGGTCCTGGACGACTACCTCGCCCTGAGCGCCGACCCCGACCCCGCGCTCGCCGCGGCCCGCGAGGGCATCTTGACGGCGGCGCGGTCCCGGTTCTACGCCCAGCCCGGCCTGTTCCAGGGGCGCGCCGGCATGATCCTGCACCTCAGCCGCACCACCACACCCGGCGCCACCCCGGAGCACCTGGCCGAGCAGGTGCGGGGCCTGTCCTGGTACGCCATGGCCTATGAGGGCGAACTCGCCTTCCCCGGCAGCCAGATGATGCGCCTGTCCATGGACCTCGCCACCGGAACGGCGGGCTGCCTGCTCGCCCTGGCGGCGGCCCTCGGCGACCGCCCGGACCGCCCGGCCCAGTTGCCGTTCCTCCCGCCCCTCGGGGCGCCCAAGAGCCGGCTCCATGCCGTTGTGGAGCCGTGGCAACACCACCTGTCCCCATGAAAGGAACGACCATGGCACTTCTCGACCTGCAGAACATGGAATCCGAAGAGATGCACGGCGGCGGTGACGGCGATGGAGGCGGGCTGAGCACGGTGAGTCTGCTGTCCTGCATCAGCGCCGCGAGCGTGCTGCTCTGTCTGTGACGTCCTGCGGGATCTGACCGGGCCCTGGGCGGCCCTTCCCTTCCGGGGAGGGGGCGCCCAGGGCGCCCTGCGAAGGCGGTGAGCGATGAAGGAAAGCGTCCAACGGCCCGCGTACCACGTGCTGTTCGACACCGTGCGCCACAGCGCGGCCCGCGTCCTCGCCCTCGCCCTCATCACGCTCGCCTCCACCGCCGCGGCCCTCGCCCTGCCCGCCGCCCTCGGCCACACTCTGGACCTCCTCCTCGCCCGCCGGGGCGGCGAAGCCACCCGCTGGGTGCTGCTGAGTGCCGCCCTGCTCTGCGCGCCCGCCGCCCTGAGCGCCCTCGACGGCCTGCTCTCCGGCACCACGGCCGCCCGCGCCACCGCCCGGCTCCGGCACCGTCTGCTGCGCCACGTCCTCGCCGCCGGTCCGGACCTCACCACGCGCGTTCCGCCCGGCGACCTCGTCACCCGCCTCGTCGGCAACGCCGCCGACGCGGGCACCGCCCCCGGCACCCTCGCCGCCACGGCCGCTGCGCTCGTGGGCCCGCTCGGCGCCGTCGTCGCCCTCGGGCTGATCGATCCCTGGCTGGCCGTCGTGTTCCTCGTGGGGGCGCCCCTGCTGGCCCTGTTGCTGCGGTCCCTCGCCCGCGCCTCCTCCGACTGCGTCGCGCGGTACCAGCGACTCCAGGGCGACATCGCCGGGCGGCTCGTCGAGGCCGTGGGCGGAGCCCGTACGATCGCCGCCGCCGGGACCGCCGACCGCGAACAGCGGCGCATCCTGGAACCGCTCCCCGACCTCTCCCACCAGGGGCACCGCATGTGGCGGGTGCAGGGCCGCGCCGCGGCCCAGGCCGTCACCGTCGTCCCGCTCCTGCAGATCGCGATCCTCGCCGTCGCCGGACTGCGCCTGTCCCAGGGCCTGTTGAGCGTCGGCGACCTGCTGGCCGCCTCGCGCTACGCCGTGCTCGCCACCGGCGTCGGCATGCTCGTCGGCCACCTCAACGCCGCCGTCCGCGCCCGCGCCGCCGCCGGGCGCCTGGCCGACGTCCTCTCCGCGCCCCCCTTGCGGTACGGGCCCGACGGCGGCCGACGGCGGGCCGGCGACGGCACCTTGGAGCTGCGCGGGGTCGGCGCGGTGCGCGGCGGGCGGCAGGTCCTGCGCGACCTGGACCTGGTCGTGCCGGGCGGTACGTCGCTGGCCGTCGTGGGCCGCTCGGGCACGGGCAAGTCCGTGCTGGCCGCACTGGCCGGGCGGCTGGCCGACCCGGACTCGGGCACGGTCGCGCTCGACGGCGTCCCCCTGCCCGCGTTCGGCCGCGACGAGCTGCGCCGCTCGATCGGCTACGCCTTCGCGCGGCCCGCGCTGCTGGGCGGCACGATCGGCGGCACGGTGGCCTTCGGCGCGTTCGACCCGGGGCGCGGGGCGGTGGCGGCCGCGGCCCGCGCCGCACGCGCGGACGGCTTCATACGGAAGCTCCCGCGCGGCTACGCCACCCCGTGCGCCGAGGCGCCCCTCTCCGGCGGCGAGGCCCAACGCCTGGGCCTGGCCCGCGCGTTCGCCCACGCGCCGCGCGTCCTGATCCTCGACGACGCGATGTCCAGCCTCGACACGGTCACGGAGCACGAGGTCGCGGCGGCCCTCGCGCGTGATGTCACGGCGGGCACCCGGGTCGTCGTCGCGCACCGCGCGTCGACGGCGGCCCGCGCCGACCGGGTCGCCTGGCTGGACGCGGGCCGCGTCCGGGCGACGGGCACCCACGAGGAGCTGTGGCAATACGCGGACTACCGGGCGGTGTTCGGTGACACGGCGGAATGACCACCGGAAGCGCGGCCGCCGCCCGGCGGCGCGACGGCCGCCGGCCCGTCGCCCGGACACGGCCCGCGCCTCCCTGCCCCGGCGGGGGCTGCGGTTCCTGGCGGGGCACCGCCCGGCGCTCCTCCGGCTCGCCGCGTGGTCGGCCGTCGAGGCCGCGCACACCTTCGCCACCGGATACGCCCTGGCCAGGGCCCTGGACGCGGGGTTCCTCGCGGACCGCCCCGGCACCGGCCTGGGCTGGCTCGCCCTCGCCGCCCTGGCCGTCGTCGTCGGCGCGTACGGCACCGGGCGCACGTACCGCGGCGTGGCCGCCCTCGTCGAGCCGCTGCGCGACCGGCTCGTCCGCCGCGTCGTCGCGCGGGCCCTGCGGGACGCGGACGGCGCGGCCGTGTCCCGGCTGACGCACCAAGTGGAGATCGCCCGCGACACGTTCGCCGGGCTGGTGATGGTCTCGCGGTCCTTCGTCTTCACGGCGGCCGGGGCGCTGGCGGGCCTGCTCCTGCTGGCGCCCGTCCTGCTCGTGGTCGTGCTGCCGCCCCTCGTCCTCGGCCTGCTCCTGTTCCTGGCGACGCTGCGGCCGCTCGCCCGCCGCCAGGAGGCGTTCCTCGCCGCCGACGAGGCCATCGCCCGGTCGCTGGACGAAGTGGCCCACGGGCTGCGGGACATCACGGCGAGCGGCGCGGAGCCGTCCGTCCGCCGCGGGACGGGGGCCCTCGTCGACGCGGAGCTGCGCGCCTCGCGCGCCCTGGCCCGCTGGTCCGTGCTCCGCGTCGTCGCCCTGGCCGTCGCGGGCCGCCTCCCGGTCGTCCTGCTGCTGGCCGCGACGCCGTGGCTGCTGGACCGCTCCGTCACGCCCGGCGCCCTCGTCGGCGCCCTCGCGTACCTCACCCAGTCGCTGCTGCCCGCCCTCCAGGACCTCGTCCACGGCCTCGGCGCGAGCGGTTCGCGGCTGGCCGTGGTGATACGCCGCCTCACCGACGACACCGGCGCCGCGCCACGGCGGCCCGTCCTTCCCGCACGGCCGCTGCCGCCCGCCGCCGTCGAACTCCGCGGCGTCTCCTTCGCCTACGGCGACCACGCCGACCCCGTCGTCCGCCGCCTCGACCTCGTGGTGCCCACCGGCGGCCGGCTCGCCGTCGTCGGGCCGAGCGGCGTGGGGAAGTCGACCCTGACGGGCCTCATGGCGGGGCTGCTGAAACCGACGGGCGGCGAGGTGCGGCTGAGCGGGGAGCGCGTACTGATACCGCAGGAGGCGTACGTCTTCTCCGGGACCCTCGCCGACAATCTGTCCTACCTCCGCCCGGACGGCGTCCCCGAGAAGGAACTGCACGCCGCCGCCGAGGCCCTCGGCATGGGCGAACTCGTCGCCCGCCTGGGCGGGTTCACCACCCCCGTCACCCCGGCGGAACTCTCCGCGGGCGAACGCCAGCGCATCGCTCTCGCCCGCGCCTACCTGTCCCCCGCCCCCATCGCGCTCCTCGACGAGGCGACCTGCCACCTCGACGCGGACGCGGAGGCCCACGTGGAGCGCGCCTTCGCGGACCGGCCGGGCGGCACGCTGATCGTCATAGCCCACCGCATGTCCTCGGCCCGCCGCGCCGACCGCGTCCTGGTCATGGACGGCCCACGGGCCGTCCTGGGCACGCATGGGGAGTTGCTGGCGGGGTGCGCGCTGTACCGGGATCTGGTGGGGGCACCCAGGAACGGGGCCGAGGTGCCGTAGCCGCGGGGCGGGCCCGGCCCGGTTGTCCGGCCCGAAATTCCGTGGCCCGCCTCCGGCGGATGTGCTCCAGGTCGCCGAAAGCGGCGGCTACGTCCTCGCGGGCCGGACGTCGGTCGGCGAAGGCTCCGCACAAGCCGTCCTGCCGGACGCACCGTTGGACGCCCCGGCCAGCCTCTGGGTGGCCTCCGGGTGGCCGGGTCCGGTCAGACGCCATGGCGCCGGGCCGACTCGTCTTCCTGTGCGAGCCGTCGCAGCGCCAGGAGTACAGGCTCCAGCAGTACGGTCAGCAGCAGGGCGCGCTCGGCCCGTTCGAGCGGGTCGTCCGCGTCCTGCAGCTGGTCGAGGTCCACCACGGCGGTACGCCGGGCCAGTTCCGCATAGGGGAGCAGGGTGTGCCAGTCGATGTCCATCCCCAGGGAGCGCAGGGTCACCAGGCTTTCGGCGATGGCCTGCTTGGCCGGAGCGTCCTCGGTGACCTTCCAGCCGGCGGTCTCCAGCAGTTCGTCCACTTCGGCGACCGCTTCCCGGACCGGCTCGGCGTCGGCTTTGCCGACCGGCCAGGCGCCCAGGACCAGGCCGAGCATCTGATGCATGTCCGAGGCGTGCTCAGAGGCTCTGTCGAGGACCTCCTTCGCGGCGCTCACGGAGAGGCCGCGCACGCCCACCAGGGCGCGGACCAGACGAAGGCGCCGCAGGTGCTGCTCGCTGTAGTCGGCCTGATTGGCCGCCGTGGCATGCCCCTGAGGCAGCAGGCCCTCGCGCAGGTAGTACTTGATCGTCGCGATCGGTACCCCGCTCCTGCGGCTGAGCTCGGAGATTCGCACGATTTTCCGCCTCTCGACTGGCTGCCGTACAGCTCCACACCCTACTATGGATAGTGGAACTCTCCACTATCTCTCTATTGGGCTGGAGCAGCGCAATGCCGACACTCCCCTGGGTGACCCCGAACCCGGCCGCCCCGCACACGCAGGCGTACGTCATGGCCTCCCGCTTCGAGGTGCGGTCCATGCGCGATGTCCCGCGCTTCTTCCTGAAGTCCCTCAGTGCCTGGAAGCAGGTGAAGTCCGCGCCGGGGGCGCTGGGCGCCTCGCTCATCGCCCAGCCGTTGAAGCGGACCTTCTACACCCTTTCCGCATGGGAGAGCCGTGACGCGCTCTACGCCTACGCCCGCGCCGAACCGCACCGCGGCATCATGACCGACCTGCGGCCCAGCATGCGGACGTCGACCTTCGAATTCTGGGAGGTCCCCGCCGAGAGCCTCCCCATCACCTGGGACGAAGCCGGACGCCGCCTCGACGACAAGCGCGCGGCGGACGAGACCGAGCGCACCCATCCGCCGGGCCCCCAGGGCTGACACCCATGCCCCCGGAGGGGGCAGACCCCTCTCGCAGCACCCGGCCGGAAACGCGGCAGCGCTGATGACGCTGTCCGCCGAGCTCCAGGCCGCCGCACGGTGCGGCCGCGGGACACAGACGCGCACGTCAGGGCCGTACGGCCATCTCCTTGTGGGAGATCTCCACGCAGTGCCGGTCCCACGCCGTGCGGTACGAGGCGGCGTGGGCGGGGTACCCGAGTGCTTCGGCCTGCTCGACGGTGGCCTGGTACCGGGAGCAGAGGCCGCACTCCTCCCGGGTCGGCCAGGAGGGCGGGCCGCCGGTATGGGGAACGGGCGGCGCTTCCACCAGGCCGTGGAAAGGCGGGGGTTCGGGCATGGGGTCGCCCTCTCCCTGGGCCCTCTCCCCGCTCACGGGGACGGTGACCACATCGCGGCGCGCCGGACGCAGTAGACGGCGGGCCAGCCGGATGAACCCCCTCACGGCGCGGCCTCGGTGTCGGTGTCGGCCGGGGTGGCGTCGCCGTCTCCTTCGGTGCGAGCCTCCGGCGGTTCTTCGATGAGCGGGTGCTGGGACTTGAGCCGCTGCTGAAGTGTCGGGCGGCGCATCAGGTGCGGCAGGGGGGCTACTGCGGTGCCGGGAAAAAGGGCATGGGGCAGCTCCGTACGAGCGGGTGCGGGTGGGTGCGGCGGGGTGCCGCGCATGAATGGCCGGGCTGGCGCTTGCGTGAAGCGCCTCACCTCGACTCATGCAGGATGCCCGCCCGGACATGGCAGTCGCAATATTGGAAGCTCAACTCCCAAAGAAAAAACATGCGTTCTATCGACTTGCATACCCGACTCGCGGAACACTGCACCCGTAGCGGCAGCGCCGATACCTCAACCGCCCGCCTTCTGCGCCCTATTGACCCATCGATCACCTCACAGCTGGGCACGCACACCCGTATGGCCCCAGCGGCCTAACGAAAGGTGAAACAGGAGAATGCCGACAGTGCAGCTGGTCCCCACGCTCCGCAGGCGCCGCCTCGGTGAGGCCCTCCGGCGTTACCGACGCGAAGCCGGCATGAGCATCGACCAGGCAGCGACCGCCATGCAGTGGGACAACAGCAAGGTCTCGAGAATCGAGAACGCCAAGGCCCACATCCGCCCGGCCGAGGCGTCCCTGCTGCTCGGCGTCTATGGTGTCGACGCGCCGGACGTCCTCACCGCGATCGAGGGGCTGGCGAGAGACGCGGGCAAGAAGGGCTGGTGGGCGACGTACGGCGATGTCGCCACCGAGGGTTACAAGGACTACCTCTCGCAGGAGTCCGACGCAGAGTCCATTCGCCTGTGCACCCCGACAGTCGTCCCCGGGCTCCTGCAGACCGGGGCGTACGCCCGGCAGCTCATTGGCGCGGGTTCATTCTGGCGTGACCAGGAACAGGTAAACGCCCTCGTCGAGATCCGTAAAGCCCGCCAATCGGTCCTGACGACGAGCCGGACCGGTGGGCGACCACCTCTGACATTCTGGGCAGTCATCCACGAATCCGTTCTGTATCAACGGTTCGTCGGCAACCCACTCGTGATGCGCGAGCAGCTTCGGCACCTGCTGGACATGAGCGACCTCTCGAACGTCACCATCCAGGTCATGCCGATGCATGTTCCCCCGAACCCTGGAACGATGGGCATCTTCGAAGTCATCCGCTTCCCCGCCCCGTGGCCGACCGTCGTCCTCACAGAGAACTTGATGGGCGGCTACTTCGTGGAAGGCACCCAGGATGTGGCGATCTTCGAGGGCGCATTCGAGCGGTCCGTCGCCACTGCACTTCCCGTGGAGGACTCCCGGGAACTCATCAAGACCACCCTGGAAAAGGACTACCTGTGAACCGTAAAGAAGACCTCTACGCCATAGACCTCACCGGCGCAAGCTGGCGCAAGTCGCCCGCCAGCAACACCAATGACCACTGCGTCGAGATCACAGGTCTCCCCGGCGGCGGCATGGCCGTCCGCGACTCGAAGAACCCCGACCGCCCCGACCTGCGCTACACCGCGGACGAATGGGCCGCCTTCCGCTCAGGAATAGTCAACGGGACTTTGTAGTTCTCGATCTGAGCAATGATCTGACCGAGGGGCCTCCCCGAACACTTCAGGGAGGCACCCTCACCATGATTCCCCAGGGGGGAAGGGGGCGGAGGCGCCCGCGTCCGGGGCTCCGAGCGGCCACGGGGCGGTGGCCCAGGCCGCGTCGCCCGCACCCGTTTCGAGCTCGCTATGGGGGCGGCGGGCAAAGCCTCGGCCACGATGGATCTCGCGGACCACGGCAAGCCCGTGGAAACGCCGGCCATCCCGGCGGGCGCCGAGGCCCCGGCCCCGAACACCGTCGGCGGCCCGCTCCCGGGCTGATCCCCCGCCGACTCCTTGAGTCGGGGGGGGGGGGGGCGCGCCGCGGGGCCCGCGAGGCGGGAGGACGGGGGGGGGGGGCGGCGCCGGCCGCCCGCCCGGGCCCCGGGGCGGGCGTTGCAACCGGGCGGGGCCCCCCCGGCTGCCGGGGGGGGCCGCGGCCGTCGGCGCGATCCGCTCAGCCGAGCGAGGTCATCACGTGCTTGATGCGCGTGTAGTCCTCGAAGCCGTACGCGGAGAGGTCCTTGCCGTAGCCGGACTGCTTGAAGCCGCCGTGCGGCATCTCGGCGACCAGCGGGATGTGGGTGTTGATCCAGACACAGCCGAAGTCCAGCTTCTTGGACATCCGCATGGCCCGCGCGTGGTCCTTGGTCCACACCGACGAGGCCAGCGCGTACTCGACGCCGTTGGCGTAGGCGACGGCCTGGTCCTCGTCCGTGAAGGACTGGACGGTGATGACGGGGCCGAAGACCTCGTGCTGGATGATCTCGTCGTCCTGCTTGAGCCCGGAGACGACGGTCGGCGCGAAGAAGTAGCCCTGCTCGCCGACCCGGTGGCCACCGGCCTCCACCTTGGCGTGTGCGGGCAGCCGCTCGATGAAGCCGGACACCTGCGCGAGCTGGTTGGCGTTGTTGAGCGGCCCGTACAGCACGTCCTCGTCGTCCGGCCGGCCCGTCTTCGTCTCGGCGGCTGCCTTGGCGAGCGCGGACACGAACTCGTCGTGGACGGACTCGTGCACCAGGACGCGGGTCGCGGCCGTACAGTCCTGGCCCGCGTTGAAGTAGCCCGCGACCGCGATGTCCTCGACGGCCTTGGCGATGTCCGCGTCCTCGAAGACGACGACGGGCGCCTTGCCGCCGAGCTCCAGGTGGACGCGCTTGACGTCCTTGGCGGCGGACGCCGCCACCTGCATCCCGGCCCGTACGGACCCGGTGATCGAGGCCATGGCGGGCACCGGGTGCTCGACCATGAGGCGGCCGGTCTCGCGATCGCCGCAGATCACGTTGAAGACGCCCTTGGGGTGCCCCAGTTCCTCCAGCACCCCGCCGATGATCTCCGCCATGAGCAGCGTGGAGGCGGGCGTGGTGTCGGAGGGCTTGAGGACGACCGTGTTGCCCGCCGCGAGCGCCGGGGCGAACTTCCATGTCGCCATCATCATCGGGTAGTTCCACGGCGCGACCTGCGCGCAGACACCGATCGGCTCCCGGCGGATGATGGAGGTCATCCCCTCCATGTACTCACCGGCGGAACGGCCCTCCAGCATCCGGGCGGCACCGGCGAAGAAGCGGATCTGGTCCACCATCGGCGGGATCTCTTCGCTGCGGGTGAGCGCGAGCGGCTTGCCGGTGTTCTCGGACTCGGCGGCGATCAGTTCCTCCGCCCGCGCCTCGAAGGCGTCGGCGATCTTCAGCAGGACCTTCTGGCGCTCGCCGGGCACCAGGTCGCGCCAGGCCGGGAAGGCCGCCTCCGCCGCGGCCATGGCGGCGTCGACGTCCGCGGGACCGGACAGGGCGGCGGTGGCGTACGCCTCGCCGGTGACGGGGTCGACCACCTCGGTGGTCCTCCCGTCGGCGGCGTCCCGGAATTCTCCGGCGATGTAGTTGCGAAGACGACGCAGCTCGGTGGTCACGTGCGCCACCCCTTCTGTCTGTTCAGCTGTCCGACGGGTGAGACACCAGCCTAGTCAGGAAGTCGACGCTTTCGACATACCTACCACCCAGAAACAACGGAATCAGTGACTCCAAGGTCCATTCGCAACGAATTTCATCGCTCAAGGCTTGCCACACAGACGAGTCCCATGCACAGTGGTCCCCGTGGCCACTCGTAGCGCAGACCCGAAGAGCGTGCAGGGCACGCCCCCGATCGACGCCGTCTCCCTGGCGATCATCGAACAGCTCCAGGAGGACGGGCGTCGTCCGTACGCGGCGATCGGCAAGGCCGTCGGGCTGTCCGAGGCGGCCGTCCGGCAGCGCGTGCAGAAGCTGCTCGACCAGGGCGTGATGCAGATCGTCGCCGTCACCGACCCGCTCACCGTGGGATTCCGGCGACAGGCGATGGTCGGCATCAACGTCGAGGGCGACCTCGACCCCGTGGCCGATGCCCTGACCGCGATGGACGAGGTGGAGTACGTGGTGATGACCGCGGGCTCCTTCGACCTCCTGATCGAGATCGTCTGCGAGGACGACGACCACCTCCTCGAAGTGATCAACAAGCGCGTCCGGACCCTCCCCGGAGTGCGTTCCACCGAGAGCTTCGTCTACCTCAAGCTCCGCAAGCAGACCTACACATGGGGAACCCGATAGCCGTGAGCAAGGACCTCTCCCAGACGGCGTACGACCACCTGTGGATGCACTTCACCCGCATGGCCTCGTACGAGAACGCCCCCGTGCCCACCATCGTGCGCGGCGAGGGCACCTACATCTACGACGACAAGGGCAAGCGCTACCTCGACGGTCTCGCCGGGCTGTTCGTGGTCCAGGCCGGGCACGGCCGCGCCGAGCTCGCCGAGGCCGCCCACAAGCAGGCGCAGGAACTCGCCTTCTTCCCGGTGTGGAGCTACGCCCACCCCAAGGCGATCGAACTGGCGGAGCGGCTGGCCCACTACGCTCCCGGCGATCTCAACAAGGTCTTCTTCACCACCGGCGGCGGCGAGGCCGTCGAGACCGCGTGGAAGCTCGCGAAGCAGTACCACAAGCTCACCGGCAACCCCACCAAGTTCAAGGTCATATCGCGGGCCGTCGCCTACCACGGCACCCCCCAGGGCGCCCTGGCCATCACCGGACTGCCCGCCCTCAAGGCGCCGTTCGAGCCGCTCGTCCCGGGCGCGTTCAAGGTGCCCAACACCAACATCTACCGCGCCCCCGTGCACGGTGACGACCCCGAGGCGTTCGGCCGCTGGGCCGCCGACCAGATCGAGCAGCAGATCCTCTTCGAGGGCCCGGACACCGTCGCGGCCGTCTTCCTGGAGCCCGTGCAGAACGCGGGCGGCTGCTTCCCGCCGCCGCCCGGCTACTTCCAGCGGGTCCGCGAGATCTGCGACAAGTACGACGTGCTGCTGGTCTCGGACGAGGTCATCTGCGCCTTCGGCCGCCTGGGCACGATGTTCGCCTGCGACAAGTTCGACTACGTCCCGGACATCATCACCTGCGCCAAGGGCATGACGTCGGGCTACTCCCCGATCGGCGCCGCCGTCATCTCCGACCGGATCGCCGAGCCCTTCTTCAAGGGCAGCGCGACCTTCCTGCACGGCTACACCTTCGGCGGCCACCCGGTCTCCGCCGCCGTCGCCCTGGCCAACCTCGACATCTTCGAGCGCGAGGGCCTCAACCAGCACGTGCTGGACAACGAGTCGGCGTTCCACGCCACCCTTTCCAAGCTCCACGACCTGCCGATCGTCGGCGACGTCCGCGGCAACGGCTTCTTCTACGGCATCGAGCTCGTGAAGGACAAGGCCACCAAGGAGTCCTTCACCGCCGAGGAGTGCGAGCGGCTGCTCTACGGCTTCGTCTCGAAGAAGCTGTTCGAGAACGGCCTGTACTGCCGGGCCGACGACCGCGGCGACCCGGTCATCCAGCTCTCGCCGCCGCTGATCTCCGACCAGTCCACGTTCGACGAGATCGAGCAGATCGTCCGCGGCGTCCTCACGGAGGCCTGGACCAAGATCTGACCGGCCCCGGACGGGCCGCCCTCCAACCGGCCCGTCCCTCCCGCCGTGGCCCCGCGCGACCCCCCATCGCAGCGCGCGCGGGCCACGGCCTTCGTCGTTTCCGGCGGGCGATCGCGCGCCCGCCGCACATCCGCTCGCAGGTCCCGCGCGTATGCGCTCCGACGCATGAGCGACCGCCGATGATGAGGCCGACCGGAGGAAAGTGAGGCACTCCAGCGCCGAGCCTGGGCGAGGGCTAGGATCCCGGTTCCGTACGGTGCCAGTGACCCAATGGCCTCCGGTTCGTTCACCCGGACAGGGGAACGAACCCTTCAGCGACCCGAGGTGCTCGACATGGTGGCCCCGCCGGACAACGACGTGCTCTGGGCACGTGGCCTGCATTACGCATACAGCGGTTCGCCCGCGCTCGCCGGAGTCTCCATCGGTGTGCGCGAGGGCGAGATCCTCGCCGTCACCGGGACACGCGGTTCCGGCAAGAGCACACTCCTGAAATGCCTGTCGGGGCAGCTCGTGCCCACTCCCGGAGAGGTGTGGTTCAACAGCGCGCCTGTGCACACCCTTTCGCGCCCCGCGCGCGAGCGGCTGCGCCGGGAGCGCTTCGGCTGGATCGACAGCGAGCCCCATCTCGTCCCCGAGCTGACCGGCTGGGAGAACGCCGCCCTGCCGCTGCTGCTGCGCGGCGCCGGGCACCGGGCCGCCAAGCGGACCGCGGGCGAGTGGCTCGAACGTCTCGACGTCGGCGACTGCGCCCGCAAACGGCCGGGCGCCATGCTCATGGCGCAGCGTCAGCGGATCGCCATCGCACGGGCGCTGGCCACCGAGCCGACGGTCATCTTCGCGGACGAACCGACCGCCCCCCTGCACAACGCCGACCGGGCACAGGTGCTGCGCACCCTGACCACGGCGGCGCGCTCGCACCAGATCACGGTCGTCATCGCCACTCTGGACGACGAGATCGCCACGCTGGCCGACCGTACGGTCACCCTGGCCGACGGCCGCCGGGCCAGCGGGATCCCGTCGCCCGAAGCTCCGGGCGGAGAGGGCAGGGCGGCGTGCTCAGTCTCCGCCTAGCGCGCGGCGCGCACCCGCTCGTCCTGCTACGGAGACTGCTGGTCGCGGCCGCCGCCGCGGGCGTCGGCTTCCTGCTGCTGTGCACGCTCGGGTACGCGGTGGCGCATCCGAAGGCGACCGGGGAATCGATCGTCCGGCTGGTGTGGTGCGCCGTGCCGCTGGCCGCCGTCGTGCAGTTCGCCCTCGCCGTGGCCCGTACGGACCCGTCCACCCGCCCGCGCGCGGGCCTGGACGCCGCGGGGCTCGGGCCGGCCCGTCTCTCGCTTCTCGCGGCCGCGTCGACGGCCATCTCGTGCACGCTGGGCAGCGGCGTCGCCCTCCTGGTGTACCTGGAGCTCCGGGGCGACCTCGGCGGCACCCCGCTGAGCGGTTCCGCGGAACGGCTGCTGGACGGGCGGCAGCACCTGCCGTGGGGCGCGACGCTGACGCTCCTGGGCCTGCTGCCCGCCCTCGCGTCGGGCACGTGCGCGATCGCGCTGCGGCCGGGCCGGGAGGGCGCGCGTCCCGCACAGCCCGCCGAGCCGGAGGCCGCGGAGGAGGAAGCGGCCGTGCCGCCGCCCGTCGTACCGCCCTCCCCCAAGCCCGCCTATGCCGGGCTGCCATGGGGCATCGCCATCATCTCGGTGGGGCTGGCCATGGAGGCGTACGTGGGCCGCGGCCCGGCCCCCGACCCGGACACCCTGCTGTCGCTGCCGGGCCGGTCCGACGGCGCCTCCCCCGGTGTCATCGGCGGGTGGCTGCTCGCGTCCCTCGGGCTCGTCCTCGCGGGCCCCGGCCTGACCCACTGGTGCGGGGTGCTGCTGTCGGCCGGACGGCCCGGCGCGGTGCGGCTGCTGGCCGGACGGATACTGCAGGACGCCGCCACCCGGATCGGCCGGCCGCTCGGGGTGCTGTGCGCGGTCGCCTCGGGCGCCCTCGCGGCCGCGGAGCTCTACGGCGCGGCCTGGGAGGGGTCGGGGCCCCGCCCCTTCGGCCCGCTCACCGGGCTCGGCGCGGCCCTCGTGATGGCCTGTGTCACCGCCACGGCCATCACCGCGGCCCTGGACAGCCGGCAGAACCGCACGGGCACCACGGCGGCGCTCCAGCGCCTCGGGCTGCCCGTCTCCATGCTGCGCGGGGCGGCCGTGCTGCGCATCTGTGTGCTGCTGGCCGTGCTGACCCCGCTGACATGGGCCATCGCCGAGCTGGCCGCGCTGCCCATGACCAGGTGACCGGCATGAGGTGACCGGCATGACCAGGTGACCGAATCGTCCTTGACCTTTTCTTGACCCAAAGCAACTTCCGCGCCGAAAAGCACGTCTGCCTCAGGAGCACGACGGTTTATCAGGCGAACGGAGCTTTTGGTGATCATCGGCCTAGTGACGGCTGTCGCGGCCTCGGCCTGCTACGGAACAGGCTCGGTCCTGCAAGCGGTGGGATCGCGCAAATCGGCCCGCCAGGAGGCCGCGAAGGCGTCCTCCACGGGCACCACCCAGCATGGCGGCCCGAGCCTCGCCTCCACCGCGAAGGCCGCCGTGACCTGGGAGTTCATGGTCGGCACGGTCCTGGACTTCATCGGCTTCGGGCTGGGCGCGCTGGCCGCCCGGATGCTGCCGCTGTTCCTCTCCCAGACGGTCATCAGCGCCAACCTCGTCGTCACGGCCGTGCTGAGCATCAGGCTCCTGGGCATCCGGCTGACCAAGCCGGAGTGGGCGTCCATCGGTGTCGTCTGCTCCGCGCTCGTGCTGCTGGCGACCGCCGCGGGGCACGAGGGCGGCGGTGACGCCGCCCGGTCCACGCACTGGTGGCTGCTGATCATCTCCGTCGTGCTGATGGGCGGCGGCACGGTGGCGGTCCGCCTGCTGGGCTCGCGGGCCGCGATCCTGGCCGGTCTGCTGTCCGGTCTCGGCTTCGGCGCGATCGGCGTGGGTGTACGCATCCTGGACGGCATCGACCCGTTCGACCTGCCCACCCTGATCGCCGACCCGGCGCTCTACGCCATCCTCATATCGGGTGCCGTCGGCATGTACCTGCACACGGTCGCCCTGCAGATCGGCTCGGTCAACGGTGCCACCGCGGCCCTGGTCGTCGGCGAGACCGTGCTGCCGGGCATCATCGGCGTCCTGCTGCTCGGCGACAACTCCCGTCCCGGCTTCGCCTGGGTGGCGGTGCTGGGCTTCCTGCTGGCCGTGGCGGGCGCGGTGGCGGTCGCCTGGTTCGGCGAACCGGACGCCCACGCGGCGACACCGTCGTCGGAATCGCCGGAGTCGCCGGAGTCGCCGGAATCCCCGGAGAAGGAACCGCAGTCGACAACGGTCGGCTGACCTCTGCGGGACTTCGCTCCCCAAACATCGGGCGGGCCGGAAAATCCGGCCCGCCCGGGGCACTTCAGCCCGCCAGCACCACCACGTCGCCCGCGTCGAACACGACGCCGACCCGGTCGCCCACGTCCGGCGCGGAGCGCAGCTCGCAGGACGCCTCCAGCTCCGGCCCGTCCGAAGGCCGCAGCAGCACGGCCACGTGGTCTCCCCGGAACGTGCGACCGGTCACCTCGCAGGGCAGCCCTTCCGCCGAAGGCACCAGCCGTACGCCCGCGGGCCGTACGAGCAGCCGGCACTCCCCCTGGGGCGTCCCGGCAGCCACCGGCACCTTGCCCCACACCGTGTCCGCGCGTTCCCCGGACACGGTCGCCCCGACGACGTTGTCGAAGCCGAGGAAACGGGCCACGAACTCGGACGCGGGCCGCTGCCAGACCTCCAGGGGCGTCCCGGCCTGAGCGATCCGGCCGTCCCGCATGACCACCACCCGGTCGGCGAGCGCGAACGCCTCGCCCTGGTCGTGGGTGACGGCCAGCACCGTGGTGCCCAGCCGTCCGAAAAGCTCGCGCAGTTCGACGACGAGCCGCTCCCGCAGCCCCCTGTCGAGCTGGCCCAGCGGCTCGTCGAGCATCAGCAGCCGCGGCCGCGGCGCGAGGGCGCGGGCGAGCGCGACGCGCTGCTGCTCACCGCCCGACAATGCCGCGACGGATCGCCGCCGGGCGCCCGGGAGCCCCACCATGTCGAGCAGTTCGTCCACCCGCCGCTCCGCCTCGGTGCGGCCCGTCCCGCGCATGCGCAGCCCGAAGGCGACGTTGCCGCCCACGTCCCGCTGCGGGAAGAGCTGGTGGTCCTGGAACATCAGGCCCACCTCGCGCCGGTGCGTGGGCACGCCCTCCTGGTCGTTCCCGGACAGGAACACCCGCCCGGCGTCCGCCCGCTGCAGACCGGCGACCACCCGCAGCAGCGTGGACTTGCCGCTGCCGCTCGGGCCCAGTACGCACACCGTCTCGTGCTCGGCGACCTCCAGGTCCACCGAGTCCAGCACCGCGCGCTCGCCGAAGCGCACGGTCACGCCGTCCAGTCGCAGCAGGGACATCTAGAACTCTCCCGAACGGTCGGTGCGGACGCGCTCCAGAACCAGCAGCGCGACCGCGCACACCAGCATCAGGATCGTGCTGAGGGCCATCGCCTGCCCGTAGTTGAGCTCCCCGGGCCTGCCGAGCAGCCTGGCCACCGCCACGGGCAGCGTCGGGCTGTCGGGCCGGGCGATGAAGACGGTCGCCCCGAACTCGCCCAGCGACACGGCGAACGCGAAGCCCGCGGCGACCGCCAGGGCCCGCCCCACCAGCGGCAGGTCCACCTCGCGCCAGGCCCGCAGGGGCGAGGCGCCCAGCACCGCCGCCGCCTCGCGCAGCCGGGCGTCCACCGCGCGCAGCACGGGCAGCATCGTCCGGACGACGAACGGCACACCCACCAGTGCCTGCGCGAGCGGCACCAGGATCCATGACGTGCGCAGGTCGAGCGGCGGCTCGTCCAGGGTGATCAGGAAACCGAAGCCGACGGTCACCGCGGAGGTGCCGAGCGGCAGCATCAGCAGCGCGTCGAAACCCCGTACCAGCCTGCCCGCACGCCGGGTGAGCGCCGCGGCCGCCAGACCGCCCACGACCACCGCGATGCCGGTGGCGGCCAGCGCGTACGCCAGGGAGTTCCCGATGGCCTCCAGCGGGGCGACGACGAACGTGCCGCCGTTGTCGCCCGCGGAGGCGAGGGCCCGGTAGAAGGTCAGGCCGTAGCCGTCGGGGCCGTCGAAGGAGCGCAGGGTGAGGACGACGAGCGGCACCAGGACCAGCAGCGCGATGACGGCGAGCACGGAGCCGAGCAGCGTCCACTGGGCCGCACCGCGCGGACGGCGGGCGGTCCGCGCGGGGTCGACCAGCTTCAGGGCGGTCTCCCTGCGCCGTACGGTCCGGCCGTGCACCACGAGCAGCACGGCCACCGCCACGAACTGCACCAGGGTGAGCACGGCCGCGGTCGGCAGGTCCAGCAGCTGCGCGGTCTGCTGGTAGATCTCCACTTCGAGGGTGGAGTAGCGGGGGCCGCCCAGGATCTGGACGACGCCGAACGAGGTGAAGGTGAACAGGAAGACCATGAGCGCCGCGGCGGCGACGGCGGGCGCCAGGGCGGGCAGGGTCACCCGCCGCCACGCGGCGAAGCGGCCGGCGCCCAGTACCCGCGCCGCCTCCTCCTGCCTCGGGTCGAGCTGCGCCCAGAGGCCGCCCACGGTCCGTACGACCACGGCGTAGTTGAAGAAGACGTGGGCGAGGAGGATCGCCCACACAGTGGTGTCCAGGCGTACGCCCCACAGCTCGTCCAGCAGCCCGCCGCGGCCCAGCAGGGCGAGGAAGGCCGACCCGACGACGACGGTGGGCAGCACGAAGGGGACGGTGACCACGGCCCGCAGCAGTTGCTTGCCGGGGAAGTCGAAGCGCGCGAAGACGTACGCGCCGGGGAGCGCGAGGGCGAGGGTGAGCGCCGTGGAGGCGAGTGCCTGCCAGGTGGTGAACCACAGGACGTGGCCGATCGCGGGGTCGGTGAGGACCTCGCCGATCCGGCCGAACTGCCACCGCCCGCCGTCCTTGAGTCCCCGGGACACGATGGCGGCGACGGGGTAGGCGAAGAAGACGCCGAAGAAGGCGAGCGGCACGGCCATCAGGCCGAGCCGCACCGCCGTTCGCCGGAATCCCTCCCGGGACCGCCGGGAGGGCCGCAGAGAGCCCCTGGAGGGATTGTCGGCGGCGTCTACTTCAGGACGATCGAGGACCATTCCTTGACCCACTGCTCGCGGTTCTTGGCGATCTTCTCGGGGGCGAGCACCTCGGGGGCGTCGACCTTCGCGCCGTACTTGGTGAACACCTCGGGCAGCGCGGCGTCCCGGGCGGCGGGCTTGACGAACATGCTCAGCGGCATGTCCTCCTGGAACTTCTTGCTCAGCAGGAAGTCGATCAGGGCCTTGCCGCCCTCGGTGTTCTTCGCGCCGGAGAGCAGCCCGGCGAATTCGATCTGCCGGAAGCAGGTGCCGGTCGCGACGCCGGTCGGGCCCTCCTTCGGCTGCGGCTTCACGTCCAGGACCTCGGCGGGCGGGCTGGAGGCGTAGGAGACGACCAGCGGCTTGTCGCTCTTGGCCTTCCTGCCCGCGGCGGAGCCGGAGAAGCGCTGGTTGTAGGCCTGCTCCCAGCCGTCGACCACCTCGACGCCGTTGGCCTTCAGCTTCTTCCAGTAGTCCTGCCAGCCGTCGTCGCCGTACTTGGCGACCGTGCCGAGCTGGAAGGCGAGGCCGGGCGACGACGTGGCGGAGTTCTCGGTGACGAGGAGGTTCTTGTACTCCGGCTTGACCAGGTCGTCGAAGGACTGCGGCGGGGCCAGCTTGTGGTCGGCGAAGTACGCGCGGTCGTAGTTGACGCAGATGTCGCCGGTGTCGATCGGGGTGACCCGGTGCCGGCCGGCGTCGGTCTGGAGCTCCTTGGGGACCCTGTCCAGGCCCTTGGCCTCGTACGGGGTGAAGAGGTTCTTGTCGAGCGCGCGCGACAGGAGGGTGTTGTCGACGCCGAAGAAGACATCGCCCTGCGGGTGCTTCGCGGAGAGGATCGCCTGGTTGACGGCGGCCCCGGCGTCACCGCTCTTGAGCACCTTGACGGTGTAGCCGCTCTGCTGCTCGAACTCCTTGAGCACGCTGTCCGAGACCTGGAACGAGTCGTGCGAGACCAGGGTGACGGTCTTGCCGCCGTCGGCCTTGTCCGAGCCGTCCGAGCCGCAGGCGGCGAGCGCGGGCAGCCCGAGCGCGACGGCCGCGGCCGCGCCCAGGGCACGCCGGAGGTTGGTGTTCATGATGTGCTGACTCCCTACGCCGGTATGACCCGGATCAGGTCCGAGGGTCTGCGGCCCGTGCCGCACTCTCAGCGCTTCCGCGCTCCCCTGTCGGATTGTTCATTTGTGCGAATGCACCGTATCAGTGCACCCCGGGCGGGCCGCGCTCAGCGCTCGGTGGCCGCCAGCTGACCGCAGGCCCCGTCGATCTCCTGACCACGGGTGTCGCGGACGGTCACGGGCACGCCGTGCGAGGCGATGGCCTCGACGAACGCCCGCTCGTCCTCGGGGCGGGAGGCCGTCCACTTCGAGCCCGGGGTGGGGTTGAGCGGGATGAGGTTGACGTGCACGCGCTTGCCCTTGAGGAGGCGGCCGAGCAGGTCACCGCGCCACGCCTGGTCGTTGATGTCGCGGATCAGGGCGTACTCGATGGAGATGCGGCGGCCGGACTTCTCCGCGTACTCCCAGGCGGCGTCGAGGACCTCGCGGACCTTCCAGCGGGTGTTGACCGGCACCAGGGTGTCGCGCAGCTCGTCGTCGGGCGCGTGCAGCGAGACCGCGAGACGACACTTGAAGCCCTCGTCGGCGAAGCGGTGCATCGCCGGGACCAGGCCGACCGTGGAGACGGTGATGCCGCGCTGGGAGAGCCCGAGGCCGTCCGGCTCGGGGTCGGTCAGGCGGCGGATGGCACCCACGACGCGCTTGTAGTTCGCGAGCGGCTCGCCCATGCCCATGAAGACGATGTTGGACAGGCGCGCGGGCCCGCCGGGCACCTCGCCGTCGCGCAGCGCGCGCATGCCGTCCACGATCTGGTGCACGATCTCCGCGGTGGACAGGTTGCGGTCCAGCCCGGCCTGGCCGGTGGCGCAGAACGGGCAGTTCATGCCGCAGCCCGCCTGCGAACTGATGCACATGGTGACCCGGTCGGGGTAGCGCATCAGGACGGACTCGACGAGCTTGCCGTCGTGCAGGCGCCACAGGGTCTTGCGGGTGGTGTCGTCGTCGCACGAGATGTGCCGGACGACGCTCATCAGCTCCGGCAGCAGCTCGGCCGCGAGCTTCTCGCGGGCGGCGGCGGGGATGTCGGTCCACGCCGCGGGATCGTGCGTGTACCGGGCGAAGTAGTGCTGCGACAGCTGCTTGGCGCGGAACGGCTTCTCACCGATCGCCGCCACGGCCTCGCGGCGCTCGGCGGGCGAGAGGTCGGCGAGATGCCGCGGGGGCAGCTTGGCCCCGCGGGGGGCTACGAACGTCAGTTCTCCGGGCGCGGGGGCCATGAGCAGGGACTCCTCGTTGACGACGGCGGATGACCTCCGCAATCGCGGAGCCAGCGGCAGGACGATGCCGGAACCCGGAGATCTCACAGGGGGACCCCCGCAGGCACGGGGCCGGAAAAGGGCCCGCCGCACAGCGACGAGCCCTTCCAGGGTACCTGGCCCGGTTCAGGACGAGCCGACGAAGACCACCATCAGCAGCCACACCACCGGTGCGGTCGGCAGCAGCGAGTCCAGCCGGTCCATGATCCCGCCGTGGCCGGGCAGCAGCGCGCCCATGTCCTTGATGCCGAGGTCGCGCTTGATCATGGACTCGCCCAGATCGCCCAGCGTGGCGCTGGCCGCGACGGCGAGCCCCAGCAGCAGACCCTGCCACCACCGACCGCCGTCGATCATGAACTGCATGCACAGCGCGCCCGCCACCATGGCGAACAGCACGGCCCCGAGCAGCCCCTCGCGCGTCTTGCCGGGGCTGATGCGCGGCGCCAGCTTGCGCTTGCCGAACTTCCAGCCCACCGCGTACGCGCCGGTGTCGCTCACGACCGTGAGGATCAGGAAGGTGAGCACCCGCCACGCGCCGTCGCCCGCGGCCAGCATCAGGGCCACGAAGGTCGCCAGGAACGGCACGTAGAACGCGGCGAAGATGCCCGCCGTGACGTCCTTGAGGTAGTCGTCCGGCGGCTCCGTCATCCGCCACACGAGCACGGCGAGCGCGGTGAAGGCCATCGCCACCCAGGCGCCCTCGGCGCCGCTCGCGTAGCCCGCGATGACCATCGCGGCGCCGCCGAGCGCGAGCGGCACCAAGGGGGCCTTGACGGCCTTCCGCTCGGAGAGGCGGGAGGTCAGCTCCCACAGCCCGACGACGACGGCCACGACGATCACGCCGAGGAAGACGGGCTTGTAGATGAACAGGGAGGCGAGAATGACCGCGCCCAGGCCGAGGCCCACCCCTATCGCGGCCCGGAGGTCGCGGCCGGCGCTCTTCCTGCCGGCCTTGGGTGCCTGGGGGGATACAGGCTCCGGGGCAGACTCCTGGGGCCGGATGTCGGGCTCCTGTTCATCGCGGAACAGGGGGCCGCGCAGGTGAGCGGCCCCCTGGTCACGGTCGTCCTGGTCTCCGCCTGATGAGGAGGGCACGGTGGGCATGGGGCGAGTCTGCGCCGCGGCGCCCGCCTCATGCACAGGACCCGCCGAACCCGGGCGCACGTCCCCTCCGAGCGAGGGGGAGGGTCCCCGGTCGGCGGCCCCCCAGTACCCGGCGCTCGACGGGGCCCCCCAGGATGTCTCGTTCATCAGACCTCGAGGAGCTCGGCTTCCTTGTGCTTGAGCAGCTCGTCCACCTGCGCGACGTACTTCGCGGTGGTGTCGTCGAGCTCCTTCTCCGCGCGGCGCACCTCGTCCTCGCCGGACTCCTTGTCCTTGACGAGCTTGTCGAGAGCGTCCTTGGCCTTGCGGCGGATGGCGCGGATCGAGATCTTCGCGTCCTCGCCCTTGGTGCGGGCCACCTTGATGTAATCGCGGCGGCGCTCCTCGGTGAGCTCGGGGAAGGTCACCCGGATGATGTTGCCGTCGTTGCTCGGGTTGACCCCGAGGTCGGAGTCGCGGATCGCCTGCTCGATGTTGCGCAGTGCGCTCTTGTCGAAGGGCGTCACCACGGCCATGCGCGGCTCCGGCACCGAGAAGGACGCCAGCTGGTTGATCGGCGTCAGCGCACCGTAGTAGTCCGCCACGATCTTGTTGAACATCGCGGGGTGCGCACGCCCGGTGCGGATCGCCGCGAAGTCCTCCTTGGCGACCACAACGGCCTTCTCCATCTTCTCCTCGGCCTCGAGGAGGATCTCTTCGATCACCACTTGCTCCTGGTGTTATCAGTAAGCAGAGCCTCGCCCCTGCGCGCGTCTTCTCCTGCACGGTGTCCGACCGGCAGGCAGTTGTCCATCCCCGTGCCGAGGTCTTCCCACGGCACGGTGTTGCCGTCCCTGTACGGCGTGCTTGCCCAGGGCGGCGTTTTCCGGGCCGTCAGGCCCGAGTGCTCTGGTCGCTCACCAGCGTGCCGATCTTCTCACCCTTGACCGCACGGGCGATGTTGCCTTCGGTGAGCAGCTCGAAGACCAGGATCGGCACCTTGTTGTCCATGCACAGGGAGATGGCGGTGGCGTCGGCGACCTTGAGGCCGCGGGAGAGCACCTCGCCGTACTCGAGGGCGTCGAACTTCACGGCGTCGGGGTTCTTCTTCGGGTCGGAGTCGTAGACCCCGTCGACACCGTTCTTGCCCATCAGGATCGCCTCGGCGTGGATCTCCAGGGCGCGCTGGGCGGCGGTGGTGTCGGTGGAGAAGTAAGGCATGCCCATGCCGGCGCCGAAGATGACGACGCGGCCCTTCTCCAGGTGGCGCACCGCGCGCAACGGGATGAACGGCTCGGCGACCTGGCCCATGGTGATGCCGGTCTGCACCCGCGTCTCGACGCCTTCCTTGACCAGGAAGTCCTGGAGGGCGAGAGAGTTCATCACCGTACCGAGCATGCCCATGTAGTCCGAGCGGGCGCGGTCCATGCCGCGCTGCTGCAGCTCGGCGCCGCGGAAGAAGTTGCCGCCGCCGATCACGACGGCGATCTCGTAGCCGTCGCGTACGACGGCCGCGATCTCACGGGCGATGGCGTGCACGACATCGGGGTCGACACCGAGGCCCCCGCCGCCGGCGAATGCCTCGCCGGACAGTTTCAGCATAAACCGGCGGCGTTTGCCGTGGTCAGCGCTCTTGTCGTCGGCGGCCTGCCTGGCGTCCGCACCCTGATTCATTGGAGATCTCCTCGTGCACATACGAAGAAGGCCACTGCCGGATGGGTCTTTATCAGATCCCTGTACGGCAATGGCCTCCTCGTCACATCAGCGGCCGACCGGTGAAGGGTCGGCTGCGTACGACCCTAGCGGGTCGCAGGTCAATCGCTGCCCTGCTGACGGCTCAGACGCCGACGCGGATGCGCGCGAAGCGCTTCAGCGTGACACCGGCCTCGTCCAGAATCTTCTGGACGGTCTTCTTGTTGTCCTTGGCAAACGCCTGCTCGAGAACGGAGTTCTCCTTGACGAAGCCCGTGACACGGCCCTCGATGATCTTCGGCAGGGCGGCCTCGGGCTTGCCCTCCTCGCGGGCGGTGGCCTCGGCGACGCGACGCTCGTTGTCCAGGACGTCGGCCGGGATGTCCTCACGGGAGAGGAACTTCGGCGCGAACGCGGCGATGTGCTGCGCGATGTCCTTGGCGACCTCGGCGTTCTCCTTGTCCAGCTCGACCAGCACGCCGACCTGCGGGGGCAGGTCCGCGGCGGTGCGGTGCATGTACGCGGAGACGTAGCCGTCGGCGAACTGCGCGAAGCGGTCGACGACGATCTTCTCGCCCAGGGTGGCGTTGGCCTCGTCCACGAACGCCTGGACGGTCTTGCCGGCCTCGATCTCGGACGCCATCAGGGCGTCGAGGTCGGCCGGGGCGGTCTTGGCGACGTGAGCGGCCAGGGCCTCGGCGACGGCGATGAACTTCTCGCCCTTGGCGACGAAGTCCGTCTCGCACTTCAGCTCGACGATCACACCGGAGGTGTTGTCATCGGCGATGACGGAGACGACGGCACCGTTGGAGGTGGTGCGGCTCTCGCGCTTGGCCACGCCCTTCAGGCCCTTGACGCGCACGATCTCGACGGCCTTGTCCAGGTCGCCGGCAGCCTCGTCCAGCGCCTTCTTGCAGTCCATCATGCCGGCGCCGGTGAGCTCGCGGAGCTTCTTGACGTCAGCGGCGGTGAAGTTCGCCATGGTGAATCTCTCTCGGAAGTCGTTGTGACTACGGGTGAACGACGGGGGCGGCGCCGATAGCGCCGTCCCCCGCCGTCATCTACCGCGACTGAGTTGTCAGGCCTGCTCGGCGTCCGCGGCCGGCTTCTCGGCCTCGGCGGCCGGAGCCTCAGCGGCCGGAGCCTCGTCGGCCTTCTTCTCGCCCTCGAGGAGGTCGCGCTCCCACTCGGCGAGGGGCTCGCCGGCGGCCTTGTCGGCCTTCGCGTCACCGGTGGCGACACCGGAGCGGGCGATGAGGCCCTCGGCGACGGCGTCGGCGATCACGCGGGTGAGCAGGGTGACGGAGCGGATCGCGTCGTCGTTGCCCGGGATCTTGTAGTCGACCTCGTCGGGGTCGCAGTTGGTGTCGAGGATCGCGACGACCGGGATGCGCAGCTTGCGCGCCTCACCGACGGCGATGTGCTCCTTCTTGGTGTCCACGATCCAGACGGCGCTGGGCACCTTCTGCATCTCGCGGATACCGCCGAGGGTCTTCTCCAGCTTGGCCTTCTCGCGGGAGAGGACGAGCAGCTCCTTCTTGGTGAGGCCGGAGGCGGCCACATCCTCGAAGTCGATGAGCTCGAGCTCCTTCAGGCGCTGCAGGCGCTTGTAGACGGTCGAGAAGTTGGTGAGCATGCCGCCCAGCCAGCGCTGGTTGACGTACGGCATGCCGACGCGGGTCGCCTGCTCGGCGATGGCCTCCTGGGCCTGCTTCTTCGTACCGACGAACATGATGGAGCCGCCGTGCGCGACGGTCTCCTTGACGAACTCGTAGGCGCGGTCGATGTACGACAGCGACTGGAGCAGGTCGATGATGTAGATGCCGTTGCGCTCCGTGAAGATGAAACGCTTCATCTTCGGGTTCCAACGACGGGTCTGGTGACCGAAGTGGACGCCGCTCTCCAGCAGCTCCCGCATCGTGACGACGGCCATGGCCGCGCTCCTTGAAATACTCGGTTCCACGGCGGCCGGGCGGCCGCCGCTCCTGACGCCCCGACGTGCCCGCCGTGGAGGCTGCCCCTTGCGAGGAACCGTTCCGCGGACCGAGAGACACGGCCACCGGGCTGCCCGAAAGGGACTGACGCGCCGGTAGCGGGGCGTGCGAAGTCGATCCGGTGACCCGGATCGCCATGAGAAGTGTACGGGACCGTGGAAGGACCGGGTGACGGCGCTGTCCACAACCCGCGAGTAGTCCACAGATCCTGGCCAAGATCCCCACGATTCGGCGAGGTGGGCCACGGTTCGGTCATGCGATCTTTCACGTCCGGCACGCGAACGTTCACGGGGCGCCTCGCGCGGCGCTCCCTCCGCGCGAGCGCGGCAGCCCTCGGCATGCTACTGACCGTGACCGCTCTTGTCGTGTGCGCCACGGGTGTTCCGGGGTCCGTGCGCCCCACCGCCCTGGCCGTGGCGACGGGCCCTCCGAGCATGGGCGGGGCGAGCGGCGACCGGGCCTGGCCGGTCGCGGGCCCACGCGGAGGCCGTCCCCTGGTCGTACGGGCGTGGGATCCGCCGCCGGTGCGCTGGGCGACGGGCCACCGCGGGGTGGATCTCGACGCCCGCGCGGGGGCGCCGGTGCGGGCCGCGGCGCCCGGCACGGTGTCCTTCGCGGGCACGGTCGCGGGCCGGGGTGTGGTGGCCGTCGCCCTGGCGGGGACGGGTGACCCACCGCTGCGGATCACCTATGAGCCGGTGCGGGCGATCGTGCGCGAGGGCGACCAGGTGACCGCGGGGCAGCCGGTGGGCAGCCTGGAGCCGGGCCCGTTCCACTGTCCCGGGGGCTGTCTGCACTGGGGCCTGCTGCGCGGGGACACCTATCTCGATCCGCTCTCGCTGCTGCCGGCGTGGATGCTGCGCCGGCCGCCCTCCCGGCTGCTGCCGCTCACCGGCCCGCTCGGGCCGCCGGGCCCGGGGGTGTCAGCCGCGGACGCCGCGCAGGGCCATGGAGACGGCGGCCTCGGTGATGCTGTGCGGTTCCTCGGCGGCGCCGAGCTCGATGCGGCGGACCGCCGCGTCCACCACTCCCTGCAGGAGCATCGCGGCGAGGCGGGGCTGGTCGTGTCCGAGGGCGTCGAGAGCCTCGACCACCATGGCCACCAGCCCGCCGTGCGCGGCGCGGATCTTCTCGCGGGCACCCGGGTCGAGCTCACCGGCGGAGATCGCGACCACGGCACGGTGGCGGCGGTCGCCGACCAGCGCCAGTTGCTGCCGCACATACGCCTCGATCTTCGCCTCCGGCGTCCCGGCGCGCTGCATGGCGGCCTCGACCTCGGCGGCCCAGACGGGGAAGTCGACGGCGCACAGCTCCTCGACCACCGCCGCCCTGGAGCGGAAGTACTCGTACACCGAGGAGCGCGCGAGTCCGGTGCGCTCGGCCAGCGCGGGGAAGGTCAACGCCTCCGTACCGCCCTCGGACAGCAGGGAGCGGGCGGCGTCCAGCAGGGCGTCGCGCTGCATTGTCCGGTGCTCGGCCACTGAGGCCGCTCGAATCCTGGGCACGCCTCCACTTTACGGATGTCCGCCGGACGGGACGACGCCGACGGCACGTTTCCCCGGTACGGGCCGGGGCGGCGCCGGGGGCGGTGGCTCTCCGGGGACCGGACGGGCCGGTCAGCGTCCTATGTCCGCGAGCTTCGCCCTCAGCTGGAGGACCGACTTCGTGTGGATCTGGCTGACCCTGCTCTCCGTGACGCCGAGCACATGGCCGATCTCGGCGAGGGTGAGGCCCTCGTAGTAGTAGAGGGTGACCACCGTCTTCTCCCGCTCGGGAAGGGTGTTGATGGCTCGGGCGAGCAGGCGGCGCAGCTCGCGGTCCTCCGCCACCTCGACCGGGTCGTCGGCGGCGGTGTCCTCCAGGGTGTCCATGAGGCTCAGCCGCTCACCGCCCTCGGCGCCGACGTGCAGGAGGTCTTCCAGGGCCACGACGTTGGCCAGCGACAACTGGCTGAAGACGCTGTGCAGTTCCTCGACCGCGATGCCCATCTCCGCCGCCACCTCGGCCTCCGAGGGCGTACGGCGCAGCGCGGCCTCCAGGGTGGCGTACGCGCGCTCGACGGCGCGCGCCTTCTGACGGACCGAGCGCGGGATCCAGTCGAGGGCCCGCAGCTCGTCGATCATGGCTCCCCGGATGCGAGTGATGGCATAGGTCTCGAACTTGATCTCGCGCGCGGGGTCGAACTTCTCGATGGCGTCGATGAGTCCGAAGATCCCGGAGGAGACGAAGTCGGCCTGCTCGACGTTGGGCGGCAGACCGACGCTGACCCGCCCCGCCACATATTTCACCAGTGGCGAGTAGTGGAGGATCAATTGCTCCCGCAACCGCTCGTCGCCCGAGGTCTTGTACGACCGCCACAGCTCATCGAGCGTCGAGGGCGCGGGAGGGCGCGCGGGCCCGCGCGCTGCCGGCGGTGCCGCCGCGCGATCGGACCCGGAGGTGTGCTGGGGCATTCGTCGTCTTGAGCCGTTCTGCTGTGACGTGAATGGAGTGGTACGAATGGCTGGATTCCCGTGAGCGTAGCGTGACTGACGCGCTGCGGTGCGCGAGGAAGTCTCCTTCGGTAGATATGCAGATACGTTCCACTGGCCGCGCCCCCGGTCGGCGGCCGTCGAATGCCCGACGGCCGCGGAGGGTTCGCCGTATCGGCTCCCGCGGTCACCCCCTTAACCCTTTCACCCGATCGCCCCAGGTCAAGAACCGCCTCGCCGCACGGACCGGCGCCGTCCGGGGGGCTTGCCGGTGCCGGATGTTGACGTCCGGTCGGCCAACTTCCATTGATCACCGCAGCGTTCGACGAAGCCGAGGGCCTGGAGCTCATGGAGCGCGCGGAGCGTCCGGCCCTTGTCCCGGCAGGCGTTGCGGGCGATCAGATCGCGATCGCCGCCGGGGCCTCCGGGCACCGCTTCGAGCACCGCGGCCAGCGCGGGAGCGAGCAGATCCCGGGCCACGAGCGGCCCGCGCCGCTCGGGGGCGAGCTCGCCGATGTCGCCGACCAGCTCGGCGATCTCGGCGGCGTCGGTCACCAGGCAGGCACCCTCGCGCAGGAGTTCGTGAACGCCCGCCGAGAGCCCGGAGGTCACCGGCCCGGGGATGCCCATCGTGTACCGACCCAGCTCCCGGGCGCGCCGTGCCGTGACCAGCGATCCACTGCGGTACTCGGCCTCGACGACCACCGTGCCGCGTGTCAGGGCCGCGATGACGCGGTTGCGCAGGACGAAGCGGCTGCGCGTCGGGTGGCCGCCGGGCGGCAACTCGGCCAGTACAAGGCCCTGTTCCACGATCTTGTCGATCAACTCGGTGTGCCCGCGCGGGTAGGGCACGTCCACCCCGCAGGCCAGTACGGCCATGGTCGCCCCGCCCGCGGTGAGCGCTCCCCGATGAGCCGCGCCGTCCACGCCGTAGGCCGCCCCGGAGGTCACCGTCCAGCCGAGCTCCGCGAGTCCGGCGCCGAGGGTGGCCGACACATACGAGCCGTAGTCGGTGCAGGCCCTGGCACCGACGACGGCGACGGATCGCAGGGCCCACAGCCGGAGGTTCGCGTCGCCGCGCACCCAGAGGCCGATCGGGCAGGCGTCGCCGAGGTCGTCCAATTGTCCGGGCCACTCCCGGTCACCGGGGCAGAGGAAGCGGCCGCCCATGCCGGTGACCCTGTCGAGGTCGCGGCGGGGGTCGAGCGCCGCGGCCCGTGCGCGGCAGCCCGCGAGCCGTTCCTTGCCCGCGCCCGTGGGCGGCGGCCCGGCTCCGGTCAGCCCGCGCACCAGCGCCTCGGCGCCGAGCTCCCGGAGCCACCGCCCCACCCGCTCGTCGCCCGGCTCGGTCAGCCGCGTCAGTGCCACTCTCGCGAGCCGCTCCCCGGCGGTGGGGACGCCGTCCTCCGACGGCCCCGGGTCATGGTCCTCGAACCGGCCACCACGGCGGGGCCCGTCCCGCGTCTCCGGCCGTCCCTCACGGCGTCCGGAGCCGCTCCCGTGCTCCGCCCGTGGACGACCGCTCATCGCCCGGCCACCGCCTCGACCGGAATGCTCCGGATGACGCCGGTGCGCAGATACAGCGCCTGTGCCATGTCATCGGCGCCCGGCCGGTCGTGTCCGGCGAGGTCGGCGACGGTCCAGGCGACGCGGAGGACACGGTCGAGCCCACGGGCCGTCAGCAGTCCGCATTCCATGTCGTGCTCGGCTTCCCGCAGCGCTCCCGGCAAGGGGTGCCAGCGGGTGCGCAGTTCATGGCCCGGCACCTCGCCGTTGGTGCTCCACGGGACGGCCTCGTAGCGGGCGGCGGCCCGCTCCCGGGCCTCCCGCACCCTCGCGGCGACCTGCGCGGTGCTCTCCGCCGGGCCATCCCGGCCGGTGAGTTCGGCCCGGGTCACCGCCTCCACCTTGACCCGCAGGTCGACCCGGTCCAGCAAGGGCCCCGAGAGCCTGGCCTGATAGCGGCG
This sequence comes from Streptomyces sp. NPDC002537, assembly GCF_053594975.1. Lineage (NCBI taxonomy): Bacteria > Bacillati > Actinomycetota > Actinomycetes > Kitasatosporales > Streptomycetaceae > Streptomyces > Streptomyces sp. NPDC002537. Next base: position 24,875 of record NZ_JBSFWT010000010.1, on the reverse strand, counting down.
GATCGCGGTCGGTGAGCAGTCGCACCCCTCCCCCAGCTGCGCGTGCCGACCGCAGGGGCAGGGGTTCGCGGCGAGCAAGAGCAGAAATCGTGCGGGCATCCGCATCATCCCCGCGGAGCGGGCCACCACGACGTGTCCCGACTCCAGGGGCTGCCGCAGGGCGTCGAGCGCCCGGCCGCTGAACTCGGGCGCCTCGTCCATGAAGAGAACTCCTCCATGGGCCAATGACACCGCGCCGGGTCTCGGCAGCCCGCTGCCGCCGCCGACCAGGGACGCCATGGTCGCCGAGTGGTGGGGAGCGCAGTAGGGCGGGGCGTCCACCAGCGGCTTGCCGGGTGGCAGGACACCCGCGACCGAGTGCACCGCGGTGACCTCCAGGGCCTCCTGGGGCGTGAGTGGCGGCAACAGTCCGGGCAGCCGCTCCGCGAGCATCGTCTTGCCCGCTCCCGGCGGCCCCTTGAGATACAGGTGGTGCCCTCCGGCGGCCGCGATCTCCAGGGCCTTGCGGGCCATGTGCTGACCGGCGACCTCCGCCATGTCGGGGACGTGGAACCCGCCGCCGACCCCGCAGAGCACTCCCGCGCCGATCCCCGTCCCCGCGAGCGACAGCCCCGCCAGCATCGGGTCGGGCCGTCCCTCCTGGGGCGGCTCCTCCTCCGGGACCGGCGCGTCCGTCAGCACCGCGATCAGCTGGCGCAGGCTGCGGACCCCGAGGACCGACACGTCCGGCACCAGTGACGCCTCCGCCGCCGTCTGCTCCGCGACGACGACCTGGCGGTAGCCCGCGTCGGCGGCGGCCAGCACCGCGGGCAGTACGCCGCGGACCGGGCGCACCCCGCCGTCGAGGCCCAACTCGCCGATCATCACCAGGTCGGCGATCTCCCGGGGGTCGATCAGCTCGGCGGCACCCAGGACCGCGCAGGCCACCGCGAGGTCGAAGCCGCTGCCCGCCTTGGGGATCGACGCCGGACTGAGCCCCACGGTGAGCTTCTTCTGCGGCCAGTCGGCGCCGGAATTGACCACCGCCGCGCGCACCCTGTCGCGGCTCTCCGCCAGGCTCTTGTCGGGCAGCCCGACCAGGGTGAAGGCGGCGATGCCCGGCTCCAGACCGGCCTGGACCTCGACGACCACGCCCTCGACCCCGACCAGGGCCACCGAGCACGTACGGGCGAACCCCATCACGCCACCCCCCTGGCGTGCTCGACGGAAGGCGCTCCCCGGTCGGGGACGACCACCCCCACGAGATCGATCCGCACGCCGCCCGGCGGCGACCCTCGGCCGTGCCGCTCCAGCCATCGCTCGGCGAGCAGGCGCAGACGGCCGGCCTTCCCGGCCCGGACCGCAGCCATCGGGTGCTCGTACACCCCCGCGCGCCGGGTCTTCACCTCGCAGACGACCAGGGCGTCGCCCTCCGCCGCGACGATGTCGATCTCGCCGTACCGGCAGCGCCAGTTGCGGTCCAGGATCCGCATCCCGGCCACCGTGAGCCGGCGCACCGCCAGATCCTCGCCGTAGCGCCCGAGCGCCCGGCGCGCGGACCCCTCACCGGACCCCTCACCGGAACCGTCGGAACCGCCGGAGCCGTCAGGGCCCTCCGCCGCCTCTGCCACCTCTGATCCACACATGGACACCACCTCCGGCACCGACTGTGCCGCGGCCGCGCCGCACTATTGGATCTTGGTGGATAACCCGCCGGTTGTGGACAACTCAGCCACCCGGGAGGTCGAGGTCGCTCTTGTTGAGCTCCTCGATGTTCACGTCCTTGAAGGTGAGCACCCGCACCTGTTTGACGAAGCGAGCGGGCCGGTACATGTCCCACACCCAGGCGTCGGCCATCGAGACCTCGAAGAAGACCTCGCCCTGTACGGAGTGCACCTGCATCTCGTAGTCGTTCGTGAGGTAGAAGCGCCGCTCGGTCTCGATCACGTATTTGAACAGACCGACGACATCGCGGTACTCCCGGTAGAGCTTCAGCTCCATCTCGGTCTCGTACTTCTCGAGGTCCTCGGCGCTCATGGCATGTTCCCCTTCAGCCGTGCGTCCCCCCATTGTGCGTCAGGCCCGCTCCGTCTCCAGGCGTACCGGCGTACTCGGGGGTCCCTCGTCGAGCAGCGTACGCAGCAGCTCGGCGAGCCTGGTCGGATACACCGTCTCACGGGTCGCGAGGAGTTCCCCGCAGGTCCACCAGCGCAGCCCCGTGACGCTGCGCCGCTCCAGATCCGTCTCGCCCCCGGTCCACACCGCGGGCTGCCGGGTGCGGGCCAGGTAGTAGCACTCGTCCTGGTCCCAGCGGCGCCCGTCGAAGGGGAAGGAGCAGTTCCGGCGCCAGAGCACCGGGCCCAGCTCGACGTCCGTGATGCCGGTCTCCTCCGCCAGCTCGCGGCGCGCCGCTTGTTCCCAGCTCTCCTCGCCCTCCAGCCCGCCACCCGGGGTGAACCACCAGGTCGTGGCGGGGTCGTCGGGTTCGAAGCCGTGCAGGAGCAGGACCCGGTCGCGTCCGTCGAGCAGGACGACCCGCGAGGCCCTGCGCGACCCCGTGCCGGGCGGTGTCCCGTCCTCGGGCGCGGGCCCTGTGCCACCGGTGCGCGGTCCCTCAGCCGACACCCGCCGTCACCCCTTTCCCGCCGCCCGGCCGGCCTCCGCCGTTCCGCCCGGCCCCGTTCCGCGGTGCGACGCGGCGCGCCAGCGGCCCGTACGCCGCTCCGCCCAGGATGAGCACCGCCCCGGTGATCACCGAGGCCAGCACCAGGGGCAGCGGGCCGGGGTGCGAGGTGCCGCCCGGCAGCGCGGCGAACGTTCCGGGTCTGTCCATCATCCCCCAGTTGCCCGTCGGCCAGGCGATGGCGTCGACGCGGCCCCTGACCGCGGCCCTGGGCACCGCGCCGTGCGTCGCGTCGGACAAGTGCGAGCGGGAGTCGATCGAGGTGGCGCGGTGGTCGCCGATGAGGAAGAGCTGCCCGTCGGGCACGGTGGTCGAGAAGCCGGTCAGCGAGGTGTAGCCGTTCGCGGCGGTGTACGGCTCGTCGAGCGGCCTGCCGTCGACCGACATCCGGCCGGACCGGTCGCAGCACTCGATCCTGTCGCCGCCGACGCCCACCACGCGCTTGAGCATGGGCACGTCGCCCCATGCCTTGTCCTTGAAGACCACGACGTCCCCGCGCCGCACCTCGTCGCCGTCGATGCGCTGGGCGAGCACCCGGTCGCCGCGGGCGACGGTGGGCTCCATGGAGTCGGTGGGGACCGTGTAGGGCTGGTACAGCAGGGCGCCCCAGACGAATCCCCCGAGGAAGAGCACACAGCCGACGGCCACGGCCAGCCCGGACAGTATCCTGCCCGCGCGGCCGTGGCCGTCGTCGCGTCCCGCTCCGCTCATACCGGCTCCCGCCCCCGTAAAGATCCGATCCCACGCCCTCGTCGGGCATGGGATCGCACCTTACCGGGCGGTACGGAGGTCAGTCAGCCCTTCGTCACGGTCTTCCTGGCGATCCGGCGCCGGCGCCACAGCACCAGCGGCACCGCGCCCGCGAGGCCCAGGGCCGGGGGCGTCGCCGCGGCGGCGGCGTTCAGGCCGGGCTGGTCGAAGGTGCCCGGCACCGGGAGGAAGGACCAGCGGTTGATCGGCCAGGCGACGCTGAAGGCGCGGCCGACGACGTCCTCGGTGGGCACCGTGCCGTTGTAGAGATCCGGGTGGTAGCGGGAGTCCAGGGAGTCCTGGCGGTGGTCGCCCATCACCCAGATGTGATCCTTGGGGATCTTGATCGGCCCGAAGGGCCTGTCGTCGCACGGGGAATTGCCCTGGAAGATGTACGACTTCTCGTCGAGGGCCTTGCCGTTGACCTTCACCGGGCTGCCCTGGCCCTGGCACTCCACGGTGTCGCCGCCGACGGCGATGACCCGCTTGATGAGGTCCTTCTCCTCGGCCGAGGGCATCAGGCCGACGAAGCTCAGGACCTTCTGCACGCCCCGGCCGAAGGGCCCGGAGTTCTGCTGCTGGGTGTCGGGGCCGAGCCAGCTCTGGTCGCCCTTGCCCGGGTCGTGGAAGACCACGACCTCACCGCGCTCGGGCTTGGCACCGAACCACGGCGTCAGCTTGTCCACCAGCACCCGGTCGCCCCGCTGGAGGGTGTTCTGCATCGAGTCGGAGGGGATCGAGAAGGCCTGGACGAGGAAGGTCTTGATGATCAGCGCGAGCACCAGGGCGATGCCGACGAGGATCGGCAGCTCTTTCCAGAAGGATCGTTGCTTCTTCGGCTGCTTCCCGCCCGGCTCCCCGGCACCGTCACCGGGCGTCACGCCGTCGTTCTCCGCATCCGCCGGCCCGTCCGTCGTGTCTCTGGATGCCTGGGCCGACCGGGCCGCCTGGGACGAGGCGGCTTCCTCCGGCGCAGTGCCCCGGGGCGACTCCTCGGTACCCCCGGGTCGTTTCTCGGGCTCTCCGTGACCGGAACGCGCGCCGACCGCCAAGTCCCCCACATCCGCTCCTCTCTCCGCTCTGCCGCCTGTCGTACATACGACGCAGGCCCACCACTCCCATAACGAGCGGGAGTTCCGCAGGGGTCGGGAGCCGGATCAATCCGTCCTGATCCATGAGGGACACACTATTCGGCGAAACGCCCGCCCGCGTCCCCGTACGCGGCGCGTCCCCGACCGATGCGAAGGCGTCCGGTTCGGACAGTCCCCGCCAGTGGCCGAAGGGCCAGGCGATGACGACGGCACGGCCGACCACCAGGCTCTCGGGCACGGTGCCCTGCCCCGGCTCCTCCAAGTGGTAGCGCGAATCAGCCGAATTCGAGCGGTGATCGCCCATGACGAAGATCCGCCCGTGCGGCACGCGCACCGTGAACTCGCGCTCCGACGGCCGGTTGCCCGGGTGGACGTAGGGCTCGTCGAGCGGTGTCCCGTTGACTGTGATTTTGCCGTCCTTGTCGCAGCATTTGACCGTGTCGCCCCCGACACCGATCACCCGCTTGATCAGATCCTGTTCGTTCGCGGACGGAAGAAGACCGATGAAGGTCAGGAACTGCTTCCCCTGCTTGATGCCGACCGCGTCCTCCCCGGCCTTGGCCTCCTCGGGCGGAAGCCATCCCCCGGGGTCCTTGAAGACCACCACGTCGCCACGGCCCGGCTCGGCACCGAACCAGGGCGTCAGCTTGTCCACCAGCACCCGGTCACCGATCCGGATCGTCTGCTCCATCGAACCGGAGGGGATCACAAACGCCTGCACCAGGAACGTCTTCAGCACCAGCGCGATCAGCAGCGCCACCGCTATGAGGATCGGCACCTCCTTGACCGCGGACCTGCGGCGCCGCCGCTTGACCCGCCGCGCCGCCTTCCGCCGCGCGGCGCGTCCCCCCGGGCGCGCCCGCTCACCGGCCGGCGTGTCTCCCGCGTCGGCCCCGTCCGCCGCGTGCGCCCGCGCCCGGTGCGTACGGCCCCGGTTACCCATGCGGCCTCCCGGGCCGTCCCGCCGCTCCCGGCTCCGGTACGCGCGCGAAGGCGTCCGGCCGCTCCAGCGAACCGATCCGGCCGGAGGGCCAGCCGATCCAGTCGGCGCGCCCGACGACCCGGTCCACCGGGACCGTACCGCCGCCCGGCTCCCCCAGGTGGTCGCGTGAGTCGCGGGAATCGCCGCGGTGGTCGCCCATCACCCACAGCTTCCCCTCCGGCACCACGATGTCGAAGGGCACTCGGGAGGGCGCATCACCCGGATAGAGGTACGGCTCGTCGATCGGTTGACCGTTGACCGCGAGCCACCCGCGGGCGTCACAGCAGGTGACCCGGTCACCGCCGATACCCACGACCCGCTTGATGTAGTCGGTCCGCGCCGGGCTCATCAGGCCGACGGACGACGCCCCCTTGCGGATCAGGGCGGTGATCACGTTCTCCGAGGGAGCGTCCTGGACGAACGAACCCCTGCCGTCGAAGACCACCACGTCGCCGCGGCGGGGCTCGTCACCGAAGGCGTACGCGAGCTTGTTGACCAGCACCCGGTCGCCGATCCGGAGCGTGTTCTCCATCGAGCCGCTGGGGATCAGGAAAGGCTGGACGACATAGCTGCTGAGCAGCAGCAGAAAGACCATGCACACGGCGAGCAGCAGCCCGGCCTTGCGCAGGGGACCGCCGCCCTTGAGCCAGTCCCGGGCCCTGGCCGGCCGACCGCGGCCCTCGGACGTGCCCGGCCCTTCCGGAGCCGTCCCCTCCGAGCGCGACTTCCCGGGAAAACGCGAGGAGCGCGACCCCTGCTCCTCCCCCTCTGCGGGTTCTGGAGAGCGGTCGCGCTCCGAAAGCTGTTCGTCGGTGTCCATCGAGCCGAAAGCCTATCCGGCCAGGCGCGGACTCCGGACGGAAGCTCAGTTGTCGCGCTTCTCCTTGATCTTCGCGGCCTTGCCGCGCAGCTCACGGAGGTAGTACAGCTTGGCGCGACGCACGTCACCGCGGGTCACGAGCTCGACCTTCTCGAAGATCGGGCTGTGCACCGGGAAGGTGCGCTCGACGCCGACCGAGAAGGAGACCTTGCGGACCGTGAAGGTCTCGCTGACGCCCGCGCCCTGGCGGCGGATGACGACACCCTTGAACTGCTGGATGCGGGAGCGGTTGCCCTCGATGACGCGAACGTGGACGTTCACGGTGTCACCGGGACGGAAGGCCGGCAGGTCGGTGCGCAGGGACGCGGCGTTGACGTTGTCGAGCAGGGAGGCCATGTTGGTCTGCTTCCTCGCCGATGCCACAGGTCATCAGCGGAATCGAAATGATGCTGGGGGTGGTGCATGTGCCGGGCGGCGTCTTTCCCCCTGTGGCAGGGGCGCGCGCCGGGCGCAAGGCAACGGCTTATTCTTCCACGTCCGGGGCCACTCGCCCAAATCGGCCGTCGGGCCCCGGCCCCCAGCCCAGGATCGAGAGCATCTCGCGGTCCTTCTTGTCGAAGGCCGCCGGGTCGGTGCGCTCGATCAGATCGGGCCGGTTGGCGACCGTGCGCCGGAACGCCTCGTCGCGGCGCCAGCGGGCGATCTTGCCGTGGTGGCCGCTCAGCAGCACCTCGGGGATGCCGCGGCCGCGCCACTCCGGGGGCTTGGTGTAGACGGGGCCCTCGAGGAGGTCGGCCATGGCGCCGGGGGCGAAGGAGTCGTCACGGTGCGACTCGGCGTTGCCCAGCACGCCCGGGAGCAGCCGGGCGACGGCCTCGACCATCACGAGGACGGGCGCCTCGCCGCCGGCGAGCACATAGTCCCCGATGGAGACCTCACGCACGTCGAGCCGGTCGCCGTACTCCTCGATGACGCGCCGGTCGATGCCCTCGTAACGGGCCGGGGTGAAGACCAGCCACGGCTTCTCGGAGAGCTCCACGGCGAGCTGCTGGGTGAAGGGCTTGCCGCTGGGAGTGGGGACGATCAGCGTCGGCCGCTGCCCGCCGTCGGGCGCCTGCTCCCCGGACTCGATGATCGAGTCGAGCGCCTCGCCCCAGGGATCGGGCTTCATCACCATGCCGGGACCACCGCCGTACGGGGTGTCGTCGACGGTGTTGTGCTTGTCGTGCGCCCAGTCGCGCAGGTCGTGGATGCGCACATCCAGCAGGCCGCGCGCACGGGCCTTGCCGACGAGCGAGACGTCCAGCGGCGCCAGGTACTCGGGGAAGATCGTGACGACGTCGAGCCGCATCACACGCCGCCCTTCGCGTCGCCGTCCTTCGGGTCGGCGTCCTTCGCGTCGGCGTCCTGGCCCTCGGCGCCCTCGGCCTCGGTGTCGGCTTCGGCATCGCGGGTGCTCGCGACCTCCGCCTCGTCGGTGTCGATCAGGCCGCGCGGCGGGTCGACGACCGCGCGCTGCGCGTCCAGGTCGATCTCGATCACGATCTCGGAGACGAAGGGGATCATCACCTCGCCGCCGTCGGGCCGCTCCACGATGAACAGGTCCTGCGCCGGGAGGTGTGCGATCTCCGTGATCCGGCCGATCTCGGTGCCGTCGGCGGTGACGACGTCGAGGTCCATCAGCTGGTGGTCGTAGAACTCCTCGGGGTCCTCGGGGGTCTCCTCGGGGTCCACCTCGGCGATCAGGAGGATGTTGCGGAGTGCCTCGGCGCCCGTACGGTCCTTGACACCGGCGAAGCGCAGCAGCAGCCGGCCGCTGTGCACCCGCCCGCTCTCGATGGTCAGCGGGCCCGCTCCGGCGGGGTCCGTGGCCAGCACGGCGCCGGGCCCGAGCCGGAGCTCCGGGTCGTCCGTGCGCACCTCAACGGTGACCTCACCCTTGATCCCATGGGCGCGGCCGATCCTGCCGACTACCAGCTGCATGCGGTTCCTTCTCTGCTTCTCCGTACGAACGCGACGAGCCGAACGCGACAAGGGCCGGGAAGGGCACTAAGCCCCTCCCGGCCCGTGCCGGTGCTCAATCGCTTCTCAGCGGACCTGATCCACGTCGACGAGGTCGACGCGGATACCACGGCCGCCGATGGCGCCCACGACGGTGCGCAGTGCGCGAGCGGTGCGGCCGTTGCGGCCGATCACCTTGCCGAGGTCATCGGGGTGGACCCGGACCTCCAGCACTCGCCCGCGCCGCAGGTTGCGCGACGCGACCTGCACCTCGTCGGGGTTGTCGACGATGCCCTTCACGAGGTGCTCAAGGGCCTCCTCGAGCATCCTCAGGCCTCGGTCGACTCAGCGGACTCGGCCGCGGCGGCCTCGTCCTTCTTCTCCGACTTCTTGGCCTTCGGGGTGATGGCCTCACCCTTCGCGGCGCCGGCCTCGAGGCCCTTGGTGAACTCGTCGAACGCGCGACGCTTGTCCTCCTTGGTCGCGGGGAGGAGCATCGGCGCAGGGGCCGGCAGGCCCTTGAACTTCTGCCAGTCACCGGTGACCTTGAGGATGGCCATCACGGGCTCGGTCGGCTGCGCGCCGACACCCAGCCAGTACTGGACACGCTCGGAGTCGACCTCGATGCGCGAGGGGTTCTGCACCGGGTGGTACAGACCGATCTCCTCGATGGCCCGGCCGTCACGGCGGGTACGGGAGTCGGCGATGACGATGCGGTAGTGAGGCGAACGGATCTTGCCCAGACGCTTCAGCTTGATCTTGACTGCCACTGGAGTGGTGTCTCCTGGTCTTGACGTGGTTGGGCACAACGGGATGCCACGTGGGGTTGCGGTACTCGGGTGCCCGATGGACGCGTCAGCCGGAGGAGAGAGGGGTCCTGTTCGACTGTCGAGTACAGCGTCCCATTGTGCCACACCCCTCCAGGTCAGCCGACCGGTACCGGCTCGGGGATGCGGAAGGGCTGACCGCATCCGCCGCACATGATCGGCGCCTGCGCAAGCACAGAAGGGACGACACGGACATTGCGCCCGCAATCACACACGGCCTTGACGCGCACCCCGCCGCCGGACGAGCCGTGCCGCGCCGCGGGACCCCGGAAGGTCCGCGAGGTGTCGGCGGTGGTGGCGACCGTGTGCGCCTTCAGCGCGCGCTGGAGTCTGTCGATGGTGGGGCGGTAGCGCTTGCGCGCCTCCGGGTTGAGCACGACCAAGGAGAAGCCGCTGCTGGGATGCGGCTCGTCACCGTGGTCGAGACCCAGCTCCTCGGCGATCGCCAGGAACCGGCGATTGTGGTAGCGGCCCGCACGTGACGTGTCACGGACACCGCGGGCGGCCGCGATGCCGTGCACTGCCTCGTGCAGCAGCCGTTCGAAGGAGAGCTCGGCGCCGCAGGCGGACGACGATTCCCCGATCAACGATTCGGGCGCGGCTAGATCCGGCAGCTCGGGGTGGTACCGCTGAATATCGGCCCACGCCTGCGCCAGCTCTGCGGCGAGAACAGGTGGTGTCGTGCTCACGTCGTGACAACGAGCAAGCGCGGCCCGGTGTTCCGATACCGGGCCATCCCAAATAATTTGCACGTACCAGTCAGTTTCACGCTCATGCGTCCCGACGAGGGCGGGTGCGCAGATCTGTGGAGAACCCGCGCACCCGTTCGCAACATGGGACGTACTGACTCGCGAGTAAGCGCGCATCGGGGGGCGTGCGCCCCCGCGCACCCCAGAACGCCGACAGGCGCCCGTGGCGGTCGGACATCGACCGCCACGGGCGCCTGCGGAGGCGCGCACCTGCTGCGGGCGCGCGCCATGGCGTCATCAGTACGCGCGGGCCACGATCGCGAGCGCGCCCGGAGTGTCATCCGCGTCCGGCACCGAACCGTCCTCGGCGACCAGGCACCGTACGGTCACGGCCTGCTCGGCGAGCTTGGCCTCGCCCTCGGGGCCGAGGTCCGCCCACGGGATCCGCGCCCAGCCGCCGGCGATGGCGGCCTCGGCGGCCTCGCCGATGGTCGCCACGTCGGACGTCAGGGACTCGCGGCGCTCGCGGGACTGGGTCAGCAGCAGCTCCTGGTCCTCCTCCAGGACCTTCGGCAGCAGCGCGACCAGCTCGTCGAGGCGGACCGGAGCCTTGCCGCCGGGGATCCGGCGGGCCAGCATCGCGGTGCCGTTCTCCAGGTCGCGCGGGCCGACCTCGATCCGCACCGGAACGCCCTTGAGCTCCCAGTCCACGGCACGGCGGCCGAAGGGGGTGTCGGTACGGTCGTCGACCTGCACCCGGATACCGGCGGCCTTCAGCTGGTCGCCGATCTCACGGACCTTGGCGATCACCGCGTCGTCGCCCTTGATCGCCAGGACGACGGCCTGGACGGAGGCGAGGCGCGGCGGCACCCGGAGGCCGCTGTCGTCGCCGTGCGACATGATCAGACCGCCGACCATGCGGGTCGAGACGCCCCAGGAGGTCTGCCAGACCATCTCCTGCTGCCCGTCCTTGGACAGGTAGGAGGTGTTGAACGCCTTCGCGAAGTTCTGCCCGAGCTCGTGGCTGGTGCCCAGCTGCAGGGCCTTGCCGTCGCGCATCATGCCCTCGAGCGTGAGGGTGTTGATGGCACCCGCGAAGCGCTCCTTGGGCGTCTTGCGGCCGAGCACGACGTCGATGCCGAGCACGTTGACCATGAAGTCGTAGTAGACGTCGCGGTGGATGCGGGCCGCGTAGTCGCGGGCGTCCTCGTACGTGGCGTGGGCGGTGTGGCCCTCCTGCCAGAGGAACTCGCTCGTGCGCAGGAAGACGCGCGGGCGCATCTCCCAACGGACCACGTTCGCCCACTGGTTGATCAGCAGGGGCAGGTCGCGGTAGCTCTGGACCCACTTGGAGAAGTACTCGTTGATGATCGTCTCGGAGGTGGGCCGGACGACGACCGGCTCCTCGAGCTCCTTGCCGCCGCCGTGCGTGACGACCGCGAGCTCGGGCGCGAAGCCCTCGACGTGCTCCGCCTCCCGCGTCAGGTACGACTGCGGGATGAAGAGCGGGAAGTACGCGTTGGAGGCGCCCGCGTCCTTGATGCGCGCGTCCATCTCCTGCTGCATGCGCTCCCAGAGCCCATACCCGTACGGGCGGATGACCATGGTGCCGCGCACCGGGCCGTTGTCGGCCAGCTCGGCCTTGTTGATCAAGTCCTGGTACCAGCGCGGGAAGTCTTCCGCCTGGGGAGTGAGAATGGGAGCCTTTGCCATGGTGCGAATGGTACGGGGCGGATCCACCAGAGCGTGAATCCCCTCCTCGCACCCTCCCCTCCCCCTCCTTGTCCGGCTCCCTTCCGGCGGCCGCCCGCCCGTGCGAGAGCGCCCGGCACATGCCATCGTGGGCGGACGGGGAACGTTCACGCGCCGCCCCCTGGACTCGGGGACGGAAGCGGAGTTCTCTGGCATACGGGGGTGCTTCACAGCAGCGCGCACAGCAGCACATCGGGGGGCCGGTTCGGGCACGCACACGTCTCTCGGCGGATTGGGGCGCTTTCGATGACACCAACGCTCGTGCGGCGGCACCGGCCGTCCGCTGTGTCGCCCGGCTCCCGGGCCCGCGACTGGGCGGAGATCCAGGAACGGATGCTGGTGCCGCTCTACGAAGCGGTGTACCAACGGCTGGAGGTCGGCCCCGACACCCGGCTGCTCAGCCTGGGTTGCGGCTCCGGGCTGGCCCTGCTGATGGCGTCCGCCCGCGGGGCCTGGGTGTGCGGCGTCGACTCCGACGGCCGACGGCTGGAGCTGGCCCGCGAACGTCTGCTGCCCGAGGGCGACCGGCCCGCCACCGGCCGCCGCACGCGCCTGGGGCACGGCGGCCCCGAGTCCGTCACCGAACCCGGCGGCCCGGCGTTCAACCTCGTCACGGCCTTCGACCCGCTGTACTCGCTGTACTCGGCGGGCGGCGGCGCCCACCACCTGACGGGCGCGCTCTCCCGGGCGGCCGACTGCGCCGAGTACGGGGCGCCCGTCGTGCTGGCCGGCTGGGGCCCGCAGGAGCGCTGCGCCGCGTCGGGGGCGCTTCGAGTCGCGGCCCGGCTCGCGGATCCCATGTGCGCGCCCTCCCGCTGGCGCCCCAGCGGCCGCGACGACCTGGAGGACCTCGCCCGCGGCGCCGGACTGCGGCCGGACGGCTCGGGCCGGGTGGCCTGCCCGTACGGCTACGCGGACATGGGCAGCGCGCTGCGGGGGATGCTGTCGACCGGCGCGTTCGACGCGGCGGTCGCGGCGACGGACGAGGAGCAGGTGACGAAGGAGCTGGCCGAGGCGCTCCATCCTTATCTGCGGCGGGACGGGACGGTGTGGATGCCGAATGTCTTCCGGTACCTCATAGCCCGGGTGTAGCCGTCGGGTGCCCTCTGTCCGGACCGCCCTGTTTCGGCTGTCCCGCCGTTTTCGCCTGCGGCGAGAGCGGCCTGCGGCCGCGTCCTCAATCTCCCCCAGCTACCGCTGGGAGGTGCCCCCAGGACGGGCTGAATTTCGCGAACTGTAACCCGCGGATCAGCCCGTCCGGCTTGAGGACGCCTCAGCCCATGAACTTCTTGAACTCATCCGGGAGTTCGAACTTCTCGGCCGCGGGGGGCGCGGCCGGGAGGCCCAGCGCCGCCTGCTCGCGGCGCTCGGCCGCGGCCTGCTCCTCCGCCTTGCGCTTCATGGGGTTGCCGCTCTGCCGCTTGCCCTTGCCCTGCTTGACCTGCTTCTTCTTGCGGGCCGCGCCGCCCCCCATGCCCGGCATCCCGGGCATACCCGGCATGCCGCCGCCCTGTGCCATGCGGGACATCATCTTGCGGGCCTCGAAGAAGCGCTCGACCAAGTTCTTGACCGCGCTGACGTCCACGCCCGAACCCTTGGCGATGCGGGCCCGGCGCGAGCCGTTGATGATCGTCGGGTCCTGGCGCTCCGCCGGGGTCATCGACTTGATGATCGCGGCCGTGCGGTCGACATCGCGCTCGTCGAGGTTGTTGATCTGGTCCTTGATCTGACCCATGCCGGGGAGCATGCCGAGCAGCTTGCTGATGCTGCCCATCTTCCTGACCTGTTCCATCTGGGACAGGAAGTCGTCGAGCGTGAACTCCTTCGGCCCCTTCGCCAGCTTGGCCGCCATCTTCTCGGCCTCGTCCTGGCTGAAGGTCTGCTCGGCCTTCTCGATCAGGGTGAGCATGTCGCCCATGTCGAGGATGCGGGACGCCATGCGGTCCGGGTGGAACGCGTCGAAGTCGTCGAGCTTCTCGCCGTTGGAGGCGAACATGATCTGCTTGCCGGTCACATGCGCGACCGACAGGGCGGCACCACCGCGGGCGTCACCGTCGAGCTTGGAAAGCACCACGCCGTCGAAGCCGACGCCGTCGCGGAACGCCTCGGCCGTGTTGACCGCGTCCTGACCGATCATGGCGTCGACGACGAACAGCACCTCGTCGGGCTGCACCGCGTCGCGGATGTCGGCGGCCTGCTGCATCAGCTCGGCGTCGATGCCGAGGCGGCCGGCGGTGTCCACGATCACGATGTCGTGGACCTTGGACTTCGCGAACTCGATCGAGTCCTTGGCGACCTGGACCGGGTCGCCGACACCGTTGCCCGGCTCCGGCGCGTAGACGGCGACGCCCGCGCGCTCGGCGACGACGCTCAGCTGGTTGACGGCGTTGGGGCGCTGGAGGTCACAGGCGACGAGCAGCGGGGAGTGCCCCTGGCTCTTGAGCCACAGACCGAGCTTTCCGGCGAGCGTGGTCTTACCCGCACCCTGGAGACCGGCGAGCATGATGACCGTCGGGCCGGTCTTCGCGAACCGGAGGCGGCGGGTCTCACCACCGAGGATGCCGACGAGCTCGTCGTTGACGATCTTGATGATCTGCTGGGCGGGGTTGAGGGCCCGGGAGACCTCTTCGCCGCCGGCCCGCTCCTTGACCTGCTTGATGAAGGCCCGGACGACCGGCAGCGCCACGTCCGCCTCGAGCAGGGCGATACGGATCTCACGGGCGGTGGCGTCGATGTCCGCCTCGGAGAGCCTCCCCTTGCCGCGGAGGTTCTTGAAAGTCGCTGAGAGGCGATCGGAGAGGGTATCGAACACGGCGCTCGTAGGTCCTCGGAGTCGGGGGCGGGAACAGTCGCCCTCCAGGGTATCCGGCCCTGTCCACTGGGCGACCTCGCCTGCCGGATAAGCCGGATAAGAGGGGTCCGGGCAGGGGGCGCTAAGGGGGGCTTCGGTGGCCCCGTCACCTCAGCGCCTCTTCCACCCCCTTCGCCACGGCCGCCGCTTCCTTCTCCGACAGCGGCACCCCTTCCGCTCCCGTCACATAGAACGCGTCCACCACGTTCGCCCCCAACGTGCTCACGTGCGCGCTCCGTACCCATACCCCCGCGGCCTCCAGCGCCCGGCCGATGCGGTGCAGCAGGCCGGGGACGTCCTGGGCGCGCACCTCCAGGACGGTCGCGCCCCGCGAGCCCGCCTCCGCCACGGTGACGCGCGCCGGGGCGTGCGCGCCCCGGCGGCGCCGGGTGTACGCGGCCTCCCGCTCCGCCAGCCGACCGGCCAGGTCCAGGGAACCCTCCAAGGCCCGCGCCAGGTCGTTCCGCAGCCGTGCGGCATCCGGCAGGGAGCCGAACTCCGCGGCCACCCGCCAGCGCAGCAGCAGCGCGCCGTCGACCGTCCGCAGGTCCGCGGCGCGGACGGTCATCCGGTGCAGGGCGAGGACACCCGCGGTGGCGGGCAGCACCCCGGGCTGGTCGGGGACGGCGATGGCGAGTTCGGCACCGACCGCCGCCGTCGCGTGCCCGGACTCGTCGCCCTCCGGCCGCAGGTGGAGTACCGGCACCGGCCCCCCGGTGCGCAGCGCCTCCGCCACGAGCCGCTCGTGCTCCGCGTCGAGCGGCTCCGGTTCCGCGCGGTCCGTCGTGCCGCCGCCCGCGAGCGCGGCGGCGGCGCGGCGGACCAGATCGGCCACCAGTGACGCGCGCCAGGCGCTCCAGGCCGCCGGGCCCGTGGCGCGCGCGTCCGCCTCGGTGAGCGCGTGCAGCAGTTCCAGGGTGTCCGTACGCGCGACCGCCTCCGTGACCGTGCGGACGGTCGCCGGGTCGCCGAGGTCGCGCCGGGTGGCGGTCTCGACGAGCAGCAGGTGGTGGCGCACGAGCACGGCGAGCGTCCCGACGTCGGCCGGGCCGAAGCCGAGCCGGGCGGCGACGTCCCGGGCGAGGGCCTCCCCCACCGCGGAGTGGTCGCCGGGACGGCCCTTGCCGATGTCGTGCAGCAGGGCGGCGACGAGGAGCAGGTCGGGGCGGCCGACGTCCCGCGCGAGCGCGGAGGCCTGCACGGCCGTCTCGATCAGGTGGCGGTCGACGGTCCAGCGGTGCACAGGGTTGCGCTGCGGGCGGCAGCGCACGTGCTCCCACTCGGGCAACAGCCGCGAAACGATCCCTTCCGCTTCCAGTGCCTCCCAGACCTCGACGGTGGGCGCGCCCGCGCCGAGCAGGGTGACCAGCGCTTCGCGCGCCTCGTCCGGCCAGGGCACCGGCAGCGGGCCCGCGGCGGCGGCCAGCCGCCGTACGGCGTGCGGCGACAGGGGCAGCCCGGCCCGCGCCGCGGCGGCCGCGGCGCGCAGCGGCAGGACGGGGTCGTGCTCGGGCCGCGCGGTGCGGGCGAGCACCGCCTCGCCGTCCTGCTCCACGACGCCTTCCGCCAGCGGTACCCGCTCCGGTTCGACGAACCCTCCCCGGCCGCCGAACCCGCCGATTATCCGGCGCAGCCGCGGCCGTCCGGAGCGGGCGCGCAGCACGCGGCCGACCTCGCGCCAGGTCACGTCGGCGGCGTAGGAGACGGTGCGGGCGGCCTCGTACACCTCGCGCAGCAGCGCGTCGGCGTCGGGGCGGCCGACCGCGGTGGCGACCTGGTCCTGTTCCTGGAGGGCCAGCCGGTCGGTGGCCCGGCCGGTGGCCAGGTGCAGGGCGTCACGGGTGTCGAGGAGCAGGGCGCGGGCGCTCTCCAGGCCCTCGCGGGGCGCGTCGGCGAGCCAGGAGGCGGCGACGGCGCGCAGGGCGGTGGCGTCCCGGAGACCGCCGCGCGCCTCCTTGAGGTCGGGTTCGAGGAGGAAGCGCAACTCGCCCTGGCGCCTGGCCCGTTCCTCGCCCAGCTCGCGCAGCTCCGGCAGCCGGGCCGGGGCCTGGGCGCGCCAGTCCTCGTAGGCGGTCGCGCGCAGCACGGTGGTGAGGGCGGGGTCGCCCGCGAGGTGGCGGGCGTCGAGGAGGCCCAGGTGGACCTTGAGGTCGGCGGCCGCGGTGCGGCGCGCCTCCGCCGGGGTGCGCACGGAGTGGTCGAGCGCGAGGCCCATGTCCCAGACGGGGTACCAGACACGGTCGGCGACCGCGGCGATCTTCGTCATGTCCGCCGAACCGTCGTGCAGCAGGAGGACGTCGAGATCGCTGCGCGGTGAGAGCTCGCCGCGGCCGTAGCCGCCGACGGCCACGAGTGCCACGCCGTGCGTCTCGCCCAGCAGGGAGCCGAGCCACTGGTCGGTGAGCCGGGCGAGCGCGGCGCGACGCGGCGGACCGGACGGCGCCCCCTGGCGCAGGAGGCGCAGCCGGGCCGCCGCGTAGCCACTGGGCTCCGGGCCGGTCGTCGTGGTGCCGGTGTCCGTCAACTCGGGGCTCCTCGGCGGTGCTTGCCCCGGGGCGGGGCCGGTCTCAGAGGGCGTCCGGACCACGTTCACCGGTCCGGACGCGGACGACGTCCTCGACGGGGACGACCCAGACCTTGCCGTCGCCGATCTTGCCCGCGTCCCCGGAGCGCGCGGCCTTGACGATGACGTCGACCACGTCGTCGGTGTCATGGTCCTCGGTGAGGATCTCTATGCGGATCTTGGGGACGAGGTCGACGGTGTACTCGGCGCCGCGGTAGACCTCGGTATGGCCCCGCTGGCGGCCGGAGCCGTTGGCCTCGCTGACGGTCATGCCGCGGACGCCGAAGGTCCGTAGCGCGGTCTTGATCTCGTCGACCATATGGGGTTTGACGACCGCGGTGATGAGCTTCATGCGTCCACCTTCTTGTGCTGTGCCGTGCCGGTGTCCGGCGTCCTGCCGGATTCCGCGTGCTCGGCGTCCGGGGTGTGCGCCACGGCCCGGGTGGCCGTGGAGACGCCGCCGACCGCGCTGAAGTCGTACGCGGTCTCGGCGTGGAACGCCTGGTCGATGCCGCCGAGTTCGTCGTCCTCGGAGGCGCGGAAGCCGATCGTCTTGTCGACGGCCTTGGCGAGGAGCCAGGAGACCGTGAAGGAGTACGCCAGCACGGCGAACGCCCCGGTGGCCTGTCGTCCGAGCTGGGTCAGCCCGCCGATGCCGTCGGTGGCGAGGAGGCCGACGAGCAGGGTGCCGATGATGCCGCCGACGAGGTGGACGCCGACCACGTCGAGCGAGTCGTCGAAGCCG
The DNA here is from genome assembly GCF_053594975.1 of Streptomyces sp. NPDC002537. Taxonomy (NCBI): domain Bacteria; kingdom Bacillati; phylum Actinomycetota; class Actinomycetes; order Kitasatosporales; family Streptomycetaceae; genus Streptomyces; species Streptomyces sp. NPDC002537. The sequence continues at coordinate 7,142 of NZ_JBSFWT010000010.1, read as the reverse complement.
AGCCGGAACTTGAGGGCGACCGCCCAGGAGCAGACGGCGCCCGCGACGACGCCGATGAGGAGCGCGCCGAAGGCGTTGACCGCGGCACCGGAGGGGGTGATCGCGACGAGGCCGGCGACGGCGCCGGAGGCGGCGCCGAGGGTGGTGAACGCGCCGTGCCGGATGCGCTCGTAGGCGAGCCAGCCGATCATGGCGGCGCCGGTGGCGACCTGGGTGTTGAGGGCCATGTTGGCCGCGGTGCCGTTGGCGGCGAGCGCCGAGCCCGCGTTGAAGCCGAACCAGCCGAACCACAGCAGCCCCGCGCCGAGCATCACCAGCGGCAGGCTGTGCGGGCGCATGGGGTCCTTCTTGAAGCCGATGCGCTTGCCGACGACGAGGACGGCGGCCAGCGCGCCGATGCCCGCGTTGATGTGGACGGCGGTGCCGCCCGCGAAGTCGATCACCTTGAGCTTGAAGAGCCAGCCCCCGGGCTGCCAGACCCAGTGGGCGACGGGGAAGTAGACGACCGTCACCCAGAGGGTGATGAACAGGGCCCAGGCGCTGAACTTGACCCGGTCGGCGAGGGCGCCGCTCATCAGGGCGGGGGTGATGACGGCGAACATCAGCTGGAAGAGGGCGAAGGCGAAGACCGGGATGCCTTCCTTGCCGCCGGTCAGGGTCTCGGGGCTGATGCCCTTGAGGCCGATGTGGTCGAAATTGCCGAGCAGTCCGGCGCCGAGGTCGTCGCCGAAGGCCAGCGAGTAGCCGTAGAGCACCCACAGCACGGTGACGATGCCGAGCGAGATGAACGACATCATCAGCATGTTGAGCGCGCTCTTGACCCGCACCATGCCGCCGTAGAAGAAGGCCAGGCCCGGTGTCATCAGCATCACGAGCGCGGCACTGATCAATACGAATGCGGTATCTGCGCCATTCACGATCGACGTCTCCTCGAAAGCGGCGGCCCGGACGGGAGGGTTCTCAGCGGGCCGGGTTTCGCCATGAGGTTGACGCAGCGCGGTTTCAGCCGGTGTGGCTGGTTGTTTCACCGGGGTGACGATGGCGTCGCAGGTGTTACACCCCGATGAACCGCCGGAAACGGCTGACAACATTCCGTCACTCTGCGGCAATCCCTCCCCGGGCTGCTCGGACCGACCGCGGCGACCGCCCGGTGTGACCTGGCGTGGGGGAGCCGAGTCGGGCTGTACGGGTTGGCCGCCGCGGCCGGGGTCGAGGGCCGGAGGGTCAGACCGCCTGCACGGCTTCCGCCGACTCCGGCAGGTGGATGCCGAGTTGCTCGGTGAGCGCGACGACCTCCTGCACCTGGCCGAAGTCGCGGACGGCGGTGCCCACGGTCTTGCGCAGCCGGTTGTTGACCCGCTCCGAGCGCACCTGTTTGGCGATCTTGAGCGCCTTGCCGGCCATGACGGTGGCCCGCTCGGGCTCGCGCTGCATCAGGTGCACGGTGGCCATGCCGATCAGGTTGAGTGCATACGACCGGTGGTGGTCGTTGTCCTGCTCGAAGAGCTCGACCGCCCGCTCCATCTTGGGCCGGGCGAGCGAGGCGTAGGTGGGGCTGCGACCGGCGACATAGGCGAGGTCGCGATAGGAGTGGGCGTTCTCCGCGTTGAGTTCGGCTTCGGAGAAGAAGCGGATCCAGTCGGGGTCGTCGTCACCGGCACCGCAGTCGGCGAAGCAGTCCTCCGCCATGTTCACGGCGCGCTTGCACTTGGCGGGCTGGCCCATGTTGGCATAGGCGCGGGCCTCCACCGCGTACAGCATGGCCTGGGTGCGGGGGGTGGCCGACTCCCGCGAGCCGTACTGCCCGAGGTGGACCAGCTCCAGGGCGTCGTCGGGCCGGTCGAGGTGGATCATCTGGCGGCCCATGCTGGAGAGGATGTACGACCCGAGGGGCCGGTCACCCGCCTCCTTGGCGGCGTGCAGGGCCAGGACGAAGTACTTCTGCGCCGTGGGGTGCAGGCCGATGTCGTAGCTCATCCAGCCCGCCAGCTGGGCGAGTTCGGCGGCGGCCTTGAACAGTCGCTTGGAGGTGGCTTCCGGCTGGGGCTCCTGGAGCAGGTCGGTGACCTCGTGGAGCTGGCCGACCACGGCCTTGCGGCGGAGCCCGCCGCCGCACTGGGCGTCCCACTGCCGGAACATCACGGTCGTGGACTCCAGCAGGTCGAGCTCGGGCCCGGAGAGCCTGGACGCGCGCGGGGAGCGGTCCTGACCGGTGACGGAGGTGTCCCGGCCAGCGGGCCCGGGGGCCAGCCAGCGCTGCATCGGCTCGATCAGCGACGGGCCCGCCGAGAGAGCGAGCGAGGCGCCGAGGAACCCGCGCCGCGCCAGCATCAGGTCGCTGCGCGAGAACTCGCTGATCAACTCGACGGTCTGCGGGCCCGCCCAGGGCAGATCGACACCGGAGACGGACGGCGACTGGTGCGCGGCCCGCAGGCCGATGTCCTCGATGCCGACGACACAGCCGAACCGCTCCGAGAACAGCTCGGAGAGGATCTTGGGAATGGGCTCGCGCGGCTGCTCGCCGTCGAGCCAGCGGCGCACCCGGGAGGTGTCCGTACTGATGTGATGGGCACCCAACTGCCGTGCCCTGCGGTTGACCTGCCGCGCCAGCTCGCCCTTGGACCAGCCGCTGCGCAGGAACCAGGAGCCCAGCTGCTCGTTCGGGCGCTTCTCGGCCCGGTCGGCCCGCTCAGCCTTCTCGGCACCTTCGGTACCGCTGCCGTTGCCGCCCACCTGGACGCCCCCATCCCGCACCCTGCTCGGTGCGTGAACCGCGAATGGGCCGCCGCCCGTTGCGGCTGCCGCTGTCCGACGATGCTCCACCCCGGCCAACAGGTGGCGCGGCCGGGCGGCGATAACGGGCCATGCCTCCGGCATCTGCCTGCCGGCGGGTGCATCTCCGAGGTCCGTGCACCGAAAGTAATCCTACGATCACCGGTCACGCGAGAGCAGTCCAGTAAACGCCACCATTCGCCACCCCAAGGAATGAACTCAACCGCACCTCTACGCGATTGACTTGACACATGCCGATCAGGGGCGGGGTGGATCGAAGCGCGCCACAGCGCGCACCGGAAGACGCGCTCCCGGTCGCGCACCGCCACGCCGCCGCATGGAGGGCTTCGGCGACCGTCCGTGTCCGAGACACTCCGAGTCGTCACCAGAGTCGTAACCATCGGCGAGCACGACCCGTTGGAGGGGGCATGGGCTTCACAATCGGCGGCATCCGGGACCTGCGCTCGGGCTCTCGGCGCCGCGGACGCGCGTCCGAGACCGTGACGACGGTGGCGGAGTACACCGGTCTGTGGGGGTGGGACGTGGTCCCGGGCGCCCGCGCCTCCCGCAGCGGGCGCGTGGCCTGCTCCTGCGGCCTCGCCGGCTGTCAGGCCCCCGGCGCCCACCCGCTCTCCTTCGCGCCGCCCGTCCCCGCGGGAGCCACGCTGGACGCGGCGGCGGCCGCCTGGGCCGAGGTCCCGGGTGCCGCCGTGCTGCTGCCCGTGGGCCGCTCGTTCGACGTCCTGGAGGTCGCGGAGACGGCCGGGCGGTACGCGCTCGCCCGGCTGGAGCGGATGGGGCTGCCGCTCGGCCCGGTGGCGCTCACGCCGCACGGGCGGGCCCTCTTCTTCGTCGCGCCCGGCGCCGCCGCCGAACTGCCGCAGCTCCTCTACCGCATGGGCTGGGACGACGCCCGGCTCGACCTGCGCTGCCTCGGTCCGGGCGACCACATCACCGCGCCGCCCTCCGACTTCGCGGGCCTCGGTCCGATGCGCTGGCTGCGGCCGCCGGCCCTGGACACGGCGGGCCGGCCGCCGCAGGCGCGGCTGCTGCTGGGCACGCTGGCGTATGTGTGCCACCGCGCGCCGCTGTGCCGTTGATCTCTCCCCCACCGCGAGATGTGTCAGGGCCCCGCAGCCGATCCGGCTGCGGGGCCCTGACACGTTCCATGGGGATTCTCAGTCGCCGATCAGGGCGTCCACGAATGCCCCGGGTTCGAACGGGGCGAGGTCGTCCGCGCCCTCGCCCAGGCCGACCAGCTTCACCGGGACGCCCAGCTCGCGCTGAACGGCGATGACGATGCCGCCCTTGGCGGTGCCGTCCAGCTTGGTGAGGACGATGCCGGTGATGTCCACGACCTCGGCGAACACCCGCGCCTGCACCAGGCCGTTCTGCCCGGTGGTGGCGTCCAGGACGAGCAGCACCTCGTCGACCGAGCCGTGCTTCTCGACGACGCGCTTGACCTTGCCGAGCTCGTCCATGAGCCCGGTCTTGGTGTGCAGCCGCCCGGCGGTGTCGATGAGGACGACGTCCGCGTTCTCGGCGATGCCCTCCTTGACCGCGTCGAAGGCGACCGACGCCGGGTCGCCGCCCTCGGGTCCGCGGACGGTGCGGGCGCCGACGCGCTCGCCCCAGGTCTGGAGCTGGTCGGCGGCGGCGGCGCGGAAGGTGTCGGCCGCGCCCAGGACCACGGACCTGCCGTCCGCGACGAGCACGCGCGCGAGCTTGCCGGTGGTGGTGGTCTTGCCGACGCCGTTGACGCCGACGACCAGCACGACGCCGGGCTTCTCCTCGCCGTTCGTCCCCACACCGGGCTCGGTGTGGACGACGCGGTCGGTGTCGGCGCCGATGAGCGAGATCAGCTCCTCGCGGAGCAGGGCACGCAGCTCGTCGGGGGTGCGGGTGCCGAGCACCTTCACCCGCTCGCGGAGGCGCTCCACGAGCTCCTGCGTGGGCGCGACGCCGACGTCGGCGGTGAGCAGGGTGTCCTCGATCTCCTCCCAGGTGTCCTCGTCGAGGTGCTCACGGGAGAGCAGGGTCAGCAGGCCCTTGCCCAGGGAGTTCTGCGACCGGGAGAGCCGGGAGCGCAGCCGGACGAGCCGCCCGGCGGTGGGCTCCGGGACCTCGACCTCGGGCTCGGCGGGCGCCTCGGGCTCCGCGGGGGCCTCCGGCTCGGCCGCCGGCTCCTCGGCCACGGGGGCCTCGGTCGCGGGCAGGGCGACTTCTTCGACGGTCCGGCGGGGCTCCGGACGCGGCTTCTCCGCCTCCTCGCCTACGTGGGGCTCGGCGGGCGGCGCGGTAACGGACGGGCTGCTCGGCGGGGCCGGGGGCAGCTGCTTCTTCTTACGGCTGCTGACCACGAGCCCGCTGATCGCGCCGAGCGCGACCACAGCGATGACTACAGCAAGGATGACGATTTCCATAACGTCCCCAGTATCGGACACCCGACCGCCTTCGCGCCGCCGCGTCGATGACCTGTGGATTCGTACGAAGTAACGAGGACCAAAGCCACTATCTGGCCAAAGTTGGAGCAAAGTACGATGGCGTACGGCTGTGTGACGCGCGTAGAGTCCGCAGCGTCTCTTTCTGCCCCGGCCCTTCTGCTGTGGCTTTTGCCCCGCTTCACCCGCACGGAGCCCCCCACATGGACAACGTCGTCCCCGCCGAGTCCGACGGCGCGATAGAAACCCGCGGCATCGAGCCCGTACCGGACAACGAGCGGCACGGTCGCGTCCGGGAGCTGTTCCCCACCTGGGTCGCCGCCAACATCAGTGTGCTGCTGCTCACCATGGGCGCGGCCCTGGTCGTCTTCAACCAGCTGAACTTCTGGCAGGTGCTGATCGTCGCCGGGTGCGCCGCGCTCGCGTCGTTCGGCATGGTCGGCGTGCTGTCGGTCTCCGGCAAGTGGGGCGGTGCCCCGGGCGCGATGCTCTCCCGCGCGACCTTCGGCGTCCGCGGCAACCTCTTCCCGGGCGCGATCCTCTGGGTCGCCCGCTTCGGCTGGGAGACGATCAACGCGGTCACCGGCGCCTACGCCGTACTGACCGTCCTGGACCTGCTCTTCGGCATCAAGAGCAACACCTTCCTGATCGTCGTCACGCTCTTCGTGTTCGTCGCCAGCACCTTCCTGGTGAGCGGCATGGGCCGCAAGGCGCTGAACGTCTGCAACAAGTGGTCGACGTATCTCTTCGGCGTCTTCTCCGTGCTGGTGCTCGGCTACCTGATCGTCCACATGGACTGGAGCGAGGTCTTCTCCAAGCCCGCGGGCTCCACCGCGATGCTGATCACCGGCATCGGCACGATCGCCGCCGGCGGCATCAGCTGGGTGCCCACCGGCCCCGACTTCGCGCGCTACCTGCCGCACAAGGCGTCCGGCAAGAAGATCGTCGGCGCGACGGTCTCCGGTGCCGGTCTGGTCATGGTCCCGATGGTGCTGATGGGCGCGGTCATGGCCGTCGCGACCCCCGACCTGGCCAAGGCGCCGGACCCGGTCTCCTTCCTCGGCGACATCCTGCCGACCTGGCTGGCCGTGCCGTACCTGGTCACCGCGATCGTGGGCATGCTGCTGATCAACAGCCTGTCGATGTACTCCGCCGGCTTCACCGCCCAGACGATGGGCGTCAAGCTGCCGCGCGCGATGGCTGTCAGCATCAACGCCATGATCTCCCTGGTCGGCGGTCTGCTGCTGATGCTGGTCGCGAAGAGCTTCCTGAGCTCCTTCATCACCTTCCTGATCCTGCTCGCGGTCTCCTTCTCCGCCTGGATCGGCGTCTACGCCGTCGACATGGCCCGCCGCAAGTCCCGTGCCGTGCGCTACGACGCGGACGCCCTGATGGACACCGGCCGCACCAGCCGCTACTGGTACGTGGGCGGCTTCTGCTGGCAGGCGATGACCGCCTGGGCGGTCGCGCTGATCGGCGGCATCTGCTTCACCAAGTGCGACTGGTTCGCGGGTCCGCTGTCCGGCACGTTCATCGGTGAGTACGGGCTGGGCTGGGCGGCCACGATTGCCATCTCGGCGCTGATGATGCTGGTGCTGCCGACGCCTCAGGAGACCGGTGCGGCGCCGGAGGCGCCGGTTGCTCGCGAGGGTGAGCGCGAGAAGGTCTCCGCGTAGTCGCTTGCGCTCGGCTCGACCCCGACGTCCCCTTCCGCCGTCCACGGCGGGAGGGGACGTTTTCGTGTGCCTCATGCCCGTACGGGCCGTTCGCGCCCCTGCGTCGGGCCTGTTCCCCGGCCCCGCCCCCTCCCGAACTGGGGCTCCGCCCCAGACCCCGAAGCACGCTTCGCGCGCTGTCCTCAATCGCCGGACGGGCTGGATTGCCCGCAGGTTACGGACTACGGCCGACACATCCAGCCCGTCCGGCGAT